>NZ_CP062963.1:0-2520 GCF_014705925.2 Rothia terrae | reverse complement strand
GTGGTGAGAACTATCGCGTGAGGGCGGATATTCACCGGTAGGTCGTAGATGTAGTTCACCGCGAAAACGTGGTCGATATCAACGACCAGAAACCGGCAAAACTGGGTGCTGGGTTGGAAAAACTCAAACCGGGCAAGCTCAGAGACTAGAACTTTGCTCAACGGCTGTTCTTTGGTGCCGGAGCAGAAGAAAATTCTTTGGGTGTCTGTGATGTGGCTAGCGAATCGGCTGGATTTAGTTGCGGGTTCGCCTAGCACTGCTAGACTGGAGGTCAAAGCTTAATTCCTTTCGAAGTAAGACGCGATGGAATTTTTGAACCGGTATGTGTTGGTAGCACTGCCGGTTCTTTTTTGTCTAAAAATCTGTTTTCTAGCCTACACGGTGCGCGCTGTGTGGGCTTTTTTCGTGTTCGTCGTAGCTGTTACGCGGAGCATCAGCCACCAGATCAACGCCTGTCACAGGGTGGCGCTTGCGCCATCGCGTTAGCGACGCTGTGCGCCCTTGACGGGTGTTGTTCGGTGGCTAGATTCGTCGCACAGCTACGAATAGACACCCGAAAAAGGCACGCTCTTACCGGGGAAAATGCCCAGCGCAGCGACCTGAAAAGTTCAGGCTCGAACCAGGTTCAAAGCCATTTACGTAACGTAAATGTACAGCTTGCTACTTCCCTCCGCTTTACCCCTCAACTGCTTGCATGCAAGCATGCATGCACCCGCTTATTTCCGGCTTAAAGCCGACCACAATGTCACCCCAGCACACCCCAAGAAACACACCGGCAACCACACTAAAGCCACCCCGTCACCAATAATTCCGTTCTGTCTCAGAACAAAACCCACCAACAATAAAACACCGAAAAACACTGCCAGAATTAACAAACTTTTTTTACTCATTCCCCCACTCTAAAACTCTCTACATCGCCAACTCCCCCCCTGCTCTTAATCCGTTGCACCTGCCCCCGCGTTTACTAAAAACCCTCACAAAAATCTCCCCGACACCACCGCCTAGATGAGGGACGAAGAGAGGGGGTGGTGTCGGGGAGATTGAGGTGTTTTGCCCAGTAAATACGCGGGGGCAGGTGTAATTTTCACGTTATAGGTATCGTTACAGGCTTTGTTATACCCTGCACCTGTTATTACGAATTACTCATTTTGCAAGTTCCTGGCTTATTGGATGCATGAGGTGTGACGATCAAAAGCGTTTGAAAATCGCAACATACGAAGAAAACTTTCAGTCAGAAAGTGTTGATTCATTAAAAAGAAAGAGAACTAGAAATTGCTAGAACAGCTCAAACAGATAATCGCTGACGTACCCACTGGTTTTTATTCTTTGTTAGCTGGACTGATCCCCATTTTGGGCGCGATTTTTTTGCAAGATAAAAAAATAAAAGCACTCCAAGAAGTAGCAGAAAAAAACATAAAAATGCTCACTGAGGCTCCCTCTACCGGAGCTATACATGAGGCTCTAGAAGAAATAGTCCTACAGGACTTAGAGAAAATAAAACTGGAAAGTTCCAGGAGCAAAGACTGGACTTCTATATTTACAGCTGTAGTAATTCTGGCAGCAGCATATTTTGCAGGGCAACTTGCGTGGTTTCTGTGGGGGGTAGAGAGCTGGATATTAGGAGTGGTTTCAGTCATCGTATGGGGCTTGGTAGGTTTCTTAGTCCTGTTGGGCTTAGTGGGGTTGAGCAAAGGGTGGAGGAACGAGTGAACGGTAATACCCTGATTAAGCTTCGTAAATGTCCCCCCAGCTTAGTGCCATCCCCGCTTCACAGTTTTGACATTTATGTTTAGTCTCTCGGCTATCTGAACTTGTGTATATCCAGCTTCTTTTAGTGACTGTATTTGGGCACGTCTGCCTACTGCCTGAGCACTTCGAACAACTCGAGAGGCATTCGTGGCTTTGACAAGGACAGCCTTTTGCTTCTCGGTCTTCCGAGAACCGCCTTTACGGCCGATTTCCGCCATGAACTCCCGCACAGCATCAGGCACAGGCTCACCAGAGGTGTTACGGGTCTCTGAGGGGGTAAAACGGGTTTCCATGAACTTCTGCACACTCCTGACAATTCCAGCGACCTCAGCCACCGGCAACGGGGGCTGACACTGCGAATTTAGCTCATACGCCAGAGTCTCAAAATCTTCCCCGCGGTAGGCGGCACGGCGTATCGTCTGGAAAATCGTTTCATTACGCTGACCAGCACTTAGCTCGCCCCACACAGCCCTAGAACGGCTTTGCAGGATTTGGGTGCTCTCTGAGGGCTGTTGAGTCGCTAAAAACGCTCTCAGAGGCTCACAGAGGCTTTTGAGGGCATACGGTGGGCAATCAGCCAGGAAAAACCGTTCAGCGCCCTCAAAGAGCGGATTACGGCACTTGGAGGGGGTCAGCGGGTTCACTGCCGGGTCGCCGTTGCACGCCTGGCGCAACATCTCCCCTACGTCTTGGGCGAAGCGGATAGGTTTCTGGTGCGCGTTTGCGGTCAGGGGTAAACCCTCGATGAGCCAGAAAGCTTGTACGCCTTTG
>NZ_CP062962.1:0-38824 GCF_014705925.2 Rothia terrae | reverse complement strand
GAGCTACTGTCACTCCCCTTTCTCAGTACCTGATACTTAAAATTCTTATCCTCTCAACTTACTTTTATTATCTTTCCCAGCTCTTTTCATACTCCCCTGGGATTCCTACAATCCACCGGTCTTTCTCTCACTCTGACAATCCTTCTCACACTACTTAATTTCTATGCACGTATTCCCACCCTGGTGATAACAGTGCTTGATGTGTGATAATTACCCTCAGAACCACTCCCTTCGGGGGCTTTCGAACCATTCAGGCAAGGCGGTGAACACCAGGTGAAAGGCGGCATGACCTTCTTCCACGGAACCACCGGCAAAGCCGTACGCCAATACCTGGAAAAAGACCGCACCGCCTCCACCTACTACCTCGAAAACGGCGAGTCCCTGGCAACCAACTACACCTATAACCACCACGGCGAGATCACAGATATCAAGCTGCTGGACGGGGATGCCTATGAGCGACTGATTGACGGCCGCGACCCTGTCACCGGTGAATTACGTGGCCGGGCGATGGGGGATAAGTCCACTCGCTTTATCGACAAACCCGTGAACATCTCCAAATCCTTGTCCTTGGTTGCTGAGATTAACCCGCAGGTTGGATTTGCCTTAGATCAGGCGATGAATCAGACAGTGGAAGCGTTGGGGTCGTATCTGGCGCAGAATACTCATGTGCGCGTTCGCGTTGGCAATGGTGAGCGGATTTGGTGCACCCCGGATCAGTTGGAGATTGCCACCGCTGCGCATCGTACTTCCCGTGATGGGGATCCGCACCGGCATATTCATGTGCACCTGATTAATAAGGCCCGGCTGGGCGATACCTGGTATGCGCTGGATACTTCTGAGGTGCGTCGGCTTAATAAGGTGCTCAATGCTGTAGGTGAGCGGGTTATTCATGCCGATGAGAATCTGAATCGGGTTTTAGCTCAGCAGGGGTACAGTTTTGATCCTGCCACCGGTGAGATCGCTGAGGTGGCAGCGTATACGCAAGGGTTTAGTCAGCGTGCTGCTGCTATTGCTGCCCGCCGCACGGAACTGTTGGCCGACTGGCAGGACAAGCATCCTGGTATTAGCCCGGGGCGGGCATTGTTAAACCAGATTGATTATCAAGCCTGGTCGCAAACCCGTGCGGTGAAGTCTTCTGAGACTACTGCTGATACTGATCGGTGGTTAGCTGAACTGGAGCAGTTGGGGTTCGTTGCCCCGCAGCCTCGTCTTTCTGTGGAGTCTAAGCCTCGGTTGGATCAGCTGAATCTAGCGGCTGGTGAGCTGGGGGCGGCTGTGGTTGGCGATGTTTCGGCGCAGAAGTCGTCCTGGTCGGTTGCAGATCTTACAGCCGGTGCTTATGAGCGTTTGTCGCATTATGATTTCGTGGCCTCCCGTGATGAGCTGGCTGAGTTTGTGGCGCATAGCGTGCAGGCCGCTAAGCAGTACTGTGAACCGGTGGTGGCTGGTGTTGAGGTGTCGCAGTTGCCGCACCACTTGAAGGTGTATACCTCACAGGATGTGGTGGAAGAAGAAGCAGAGTTGCGGCAGCATCTAGCGGCTTTAGGTGCCTCTGCTCCTGCTCAGCAGGTTCTGGTGGGATTGCGCCTGAAAAAAGTGGTTGGGGATATGCCCCAGGAGTTTATTGATGGCGTTTTCGCCTCAGGTGAGTATGTGGATCCGGTCGGTGAGTCTGTCAAGCCGCCGGTGAATGATGCGCATGCTCGTGCTTTGCAGATGATGTCTGGTTCTGCTCGTTTGGTGTCGGTGACGGGTCCTGCTGGTGCTGGTAAGACCAGTTTGCTCAAGGCTGCCAAGGTGATGGTTGAGGTTAAGGGTGGTCGTCAGATGATTGTGGCTCCTTCGGGTAAGGCAGCGGACGTGGCGCGTCAGGAAACTGGGTCACAATCGGGTACGGTGCATCAGTTGTTGCATGCCTATGGGTTTACCCAAACACAGGATCCGGTGACTGGTGAAAGGATCTGGGGTGAGCGTTTGGTGGTCGGTGATGCTGGGTATTCTCCGGTGCCGCGGGCGTGGGCGTTGGGTTCTTTGGATCAGGTGATTGTGGATGAGGCCTCGATGATGAGCCAGGATACTGCGGTGCGCCTGGTGCAGGTGGCTCGTGAGACTGGGGCGCAGTTGGTGTTGACTGGGGATTATGCTCAGTTATCTGCTGTGGGTCGTGGTGGTGTGCTTTCCTTGGCGCAGGCTGCTGGTGTTTCGGTGGATTTGGATTCGGTGTACCGGTTTAGGGCTGCTGATGGTGGTGTTGATACTGGGTATGCGGATTTGTCCTTGTTGATGCGTTCGCGCAAGGATGCTGGGGCGGTTTTTGATGCTCTGGTGGAGCGTGGGTTGGTGCAGGTGCATGGGAGTGTTGAGGATGCTCATGTTGCTTTGGCTTCGGCGTGGGTGGATGCTACGGGTGCGGGGCGTTGTGCGGTGGTTTCAGCTACGACGAATGAGGATGCTACGAGTGTGAATACCCTGGTGGCGGGTTTGCGTGCCACCGGTGGGGTTCGACCGAGTGCCTCGGAGTCTCTTGTTGCTGTGGATGATTCTTCTGATGTGTCTTCTGCCGCTGGGGCTCTCACGGGTATGGATGGGATTGGTATCCGGGTGGGGGATACAGTGATGGCTCGGAAGAATGATCATGATTTAGGTGTGCTGAACCGTCAGAGCTTCCGCGTCCTGGAAACCACTGAGAGTTTTGTGCGGGTGCAGTCCGTGAGTGACTCGCGGCGCCAGCTGAGTCTGCCGGTGGAATATGTGCGTGAGCATGTGCAGGCCGGTTATGCGGTGACTACGCATGGGGCTCAGGGGATGACGGTCGATGAGGCGCATACGCTGGTCACTGGTGCTTGTGATGGTGCTGGGGTTTATGTTGGTTTATCGCGGGGTAGGTTCTCTAATGTGGCGCATTTTGTGGCTACTGATCTGGAGGATGCGCGGGAGCAATTTATTGCGGCTATGAGCGTGGATCGGGCTGATCAGGGGTTGGAGGCTGCCCGTACCCAGCTGGGTCAGGAGCTCAAGCAGTTAGGTGTGTATCCGCGTGAGCGGGCTGATCATCGGGTGAAGGTGTGCCAGTTGCGTGCTGGTGATGGAGTAGTGGTAGCCAAGAATGCTGGTGATCGTGGGGAGTATGTGGTGTTAGAGAGCACCGCAGATGAAAACAATAAGTATCTTATGCGCCTGCACGAGGTTGGTGGGTCAGGTACGCGGTTGATGGTCGGTGATGGTCAGTCGACGATGCGTTTTACCGGGGCTAAGGTACTGCCGGTGACTGATGAGGGCCGGGGTCAGGTAAAGAAAATCTCAGCACGGATGAATCAGCGTGCCCAAGCGCAAACGTATGTTCATAAAGTCAATGAATGGGCGCAGGAGAATCAACCAGTACTGGAGCGCCTGGGGGCGGTGAAGATGTTGTTGAGCGCTCATGAGTCGGGGTTGGAGAGCGCGAGAAAAGAGCTGCGGGCTGTTGAGGCGAAGTATTTTGAACCGATGTTTAGTTATAAAACAGAGCTTTCGAATGCTACTGGTGCTGTGCGGGACGCGCAGCAGGAGTTAGAGCAGGCGGGTATTTTCCGTCGGCGGGGTGCTCGGGTGCGTTTGGAGCAGGCGCAGCAGAGGTTAGATGAGGTGCAGGCTGCGGGGTCTCCTGATCAGGGGCAGATTCAAGCTTTGCAGGAGAAGGTTGGTCATCTAGCGGGTTTGGTGGAGGTGACTCGCGGTGAGCATGAGGGTCTTTACCAGCAGGTGAAGGCGTCGATGCCTGCTAAGCCTCGCATGGGGAATGTTTATCGGTACGTGACCGGTAGTGGGGTGCGTGCTGATGGTTCGGTGGATGTGCGTCTTGTGGCTGGGTTTGACCAGGGCGTGGCGAAGGATTGTGAGGCTGTGGTGCAGGTGTTGAGTGTGGATCCTGTGAGCCGTGCTGGTGCCCGGTTATCGCAGGTACAGCAGGAGCAAGCTGTTCGTGAGCGTTCTGCCCGGCAGCAGGTTGATGATGCTTCGTATCATCGGTTCCAGCAGATGGGTGGGCCGTCGCGTGGGGCTGGTCCTTCCCTGGGATTCTAAGGAAACTGATGATGTGAGACGTTTTTTAAAACTTAACTGTCTGGTGCTTTATAGCCTGCGCGGAGCCTGGCTCATCCAGTACAGTAGAGACCAACGGTTTAAATAACGAAGGCCCCTCCGCCAAGAGGGGCTTTCATTAAGATTATGTGGATGACCATGCACCGCCAAGTTCCTGGTCATCAGTTAGGAAACGTCCATGTGCGCTACACACAGGAAGTGTTTCAGTGTCTAGTCTACCAATAAGTAGCGGGCAGAGTGCAAGAAAAAGGGCAAACGCCACAATTTTTCAGCTCATAGCATCCCGTCCTGCAGGAACCACCTCCCCCGAAAACGCTCTACCCTGGCGCAGGATCGTGGCCACACGCTACCTCTCACAGCTTTCTGAGACCAAGGCACGTACCGCACAGAAGATTATTGATTACATTAGCTACCGCTACCGCCTGGGCGAGTACACCGCCCAGTTCACCCAGGCTGAAATCGCCTCTCACTTGGGAGTTTGCACTAAAACGGTGCAGCGTTATCTGCATGAGCTCATTACCCGTAGACTTCTAGCAGTAGTAGTGCAAGGCAAGTCAGCTGCCTTTAGTCAGACAGATATTAATGAGGCACCCATTTACACTTTGTTGGTTCCTGTTGTTAAAAATGTCCATCCCTTAAGTTCTTTTAAGAAATCTGTTAAGTCCTTAAAGGAGCGGGAAGAAAAATTTCCTTTGACGCAGGTGCCGGCTGGTTATTCTGAGTGTTTAGCTGCTGCTCAGAGGCTCAAAGATGAGGTCATTGATTTACGTAGAGTACCTACACGGTTGTTAGCGGGGCATTTGCGGAAGGTTTTTGCTGCTGGTTGGTGTATCAAGGATATTGTGAGGGCTTTGGAGAAAACTCCTACTAGTGAGGTATATCAAACGCGCGGTGCTGGTGGTATGCGCTCAGTACTAGCCTGGTTGCATATTAGGCTCAAGGCATGGAGGCGTGAAGATGGTTCCTTGTTACCCTCCCCTACTGCTACTGAACGTGCAGAAGCACAGCGTGTGCGTGAAGCAGCGACTGCTCGTGAACAAGCGATACGTGCGAGGTTAGCTGAGGTTCAGGTGGTGCCGGTGCGTGGTTTGGAGCAGGTGCGTTTGATGCGGGAGTTCTTACGCATGAAGAATCATTTGGGCTGGGTAGAGGCTGAGAAGCTGTACCCTGAGCAGGCGTTGCTCGTAAAGGATTAGATTTCCAAATCTACTTGTAGAGTTCATAGCTTTGCTTTGGTCCGGGGGTATCGACTAGCGATATAAACCTGTGTGCCCTCTGTAGCTGCCACAGATACGGACCATCAGTGAAGACGGAAAACTGGTATCTGATTAGTGAAAATGTATAACAGTAAAAGCAACTATCTGTATAACAGTATTTATAGCAATACATAAAAACAGCTATACTGAAATACATGACCCACTACATCGGCATACTCAACAGCAAAGGCGGAGTCGGTAAAACCACCACCGCCATCCACCTAGCCCAAGCCCTAGTACCTCAACACTCAGTAGAGCTCTGGGATGCTGACCCTCAAGGATCAGCAACAGACTGGGCCTACACTACCGAAGAACACGGACAGCCACTACCGTTCCCCGTGGCTTCAGTTAACCACCGCGAAATCAGCCGAAAAACCACCGAGGCTGACTTCGTGCTTATCGATACCCCGCCCGGTAATAGCCAAGTATTGGATGCAGCCGCAGACCGTAGCACCATTCTTATCATCCCCACCAAGCCAGCAAGCTTGGATATGACCCGAGTGTGGGCAACCCTAGACTCCATCCCGGCCACACTACCTGCAATCGTTCTACTCACCCACGCCAACCCCAGAACAATCAGCTACCAACAAGCTATCGAAGCACTAGACCAAGCACAGATTGCTGTCTTTGATACCCCTATCAAGAACCTAGAGACCATCAAAAACAACGCCAATACCTACCCCAAAGACCTCGCAGGCTATGAACAGGTAGCAGCCGAACTATTGAACCTTATTGGAGATGAATCATGAGCGAGAAGAAGAACCTAATGACCCGCGCTGTAAGCACATCGGGTGGCGCCAAAGCTGATTTTAAAAAGTCATTTACGGCAGCTGATACATCACCTAAGAAGCAGCTGACCATCAAATTAGATGAGGCGAGACATCGGAAGCTGAAGACCTATGCGAGTCAGAACGGAACCACAATTACTGATCTGATTAGTGGTTATATCGATAATCTGTAAATCTGTAAAGCCATCTAACTGCATATATAGATAGATGGCTTTATTGCTGGGTCCAATGCGTCAGCTAGGTTTATCAGAAAGTGCCCCAGCTGCATAAAACACCCTACCAACACAACCCCATGACTACCTGAGGCCAATGTAAAAAATCGCCACGTCTTCACTTGCACAATGATTGTTTAGCCACCACACGATTCGAGATTAGTAAACTTTTTTACAGCCTTGACCCTCACAGGTGTCCTACAAGTTTTGCTATTCCTGGAGCGTGCAGCCGACCCCAGCATTACAGAGCCCCTTGTGGAGGTTTATTCATAAGATCCCACCAGAAACACCAAACCCCGCACCACCGCAAACACCCGCCTGAACCCCGTATGCAGAACCCGCCTGGTCTTGATATGAGCGATGACCCGCTCAACTACCGACCGCAGGCAGTTAATCACCCGGCTGTTCCCCTTCACTCCAGCTCTCAGCCGCTGGCCAGGCTCACGCTTGGTCGGAGTGGCTAATTCCAAACCCGCATAGCCCTTATCAGCCAGAGTTAAAGAATCCAACAACTGACTCAAGTCCATGGGACCTAAAGCGTAAGCATCATGTCTTGCTCCGGGTAAGGGATTCGAGATTGTCAGCAACTTACCATCGTAGGATGCAGATGACTTGATGGTTGAATCCTGCTTGTTTGTGCTTACCTGGAAAGTTTGTTTTTCCTCGTGAGCGCCAGTTCCAGGTGGGAACTAGCGTCCTATCAATGATGAGGGCATCAGGTGCTTTTAGGCCTTCTCTTAGGGTCCTGTTCAGCGGTTCAAGAACCTTGGCGAGTGTTTTTTCAACAGTCGCAATAATCCGTGAAATCGTGGGCTATGAGACTTCAAATAGTTGGGCGAGAACTTCTTGAGTGATGTTGCTCCGGTAGCTGATGAGTGTGATTTTAGGGCCTGGATGAGCCTGTGGGGCTTTTAGTCTGGTTTGCTCCAGGTGAGGTGGCTGTGATGAGCGTGGTGAACTGCTTGGCTGGCAGCCCGGCTGTACACTGGCGTAGCAACGGTTCTTCCGGTATGGCTTAAGGTTGTTTGTAGAGATTTAACACTCATATTTTTACCGTCTGGTTTTGAATGAATATGTTTGTGACTATATGAAAGAATATCAAAATTGTATTTTTATGAAAACCGCGAAATTCTAAGACTGGAGCCATTGACCTCAGCCCATGCTCGAATAATGTACCCAAAATTATTGAATAAGGATCTATATAGATATATAGAAGACGACCCCCCCCGCAGTATAGAAGAATTAAAAAAAGAATATGAAAACAAATACGCAAGATGGAACTCTGAAGACCCAAGATGGCGCAACTGGATTATATTGATTGGAAACAAGGCAGCAGGTTATGTCCAAGCCACAATAATGAAAGATGAAGCTATTCTGGGGTGGGTTGTATTTAATGAATACCAGGGTAGGGGAGTAGGGACTAATGCGGTTAGCGCTATGATAAAAGAAATCATAAGTGACACAGGTATCAAGAAATTTATTTGTACAATTGAAAAAAATAATATCCCTTCAAGGAAATTAGCCCGCAAACTTGATTTCAATTTTAGTTATAAAAATAAAAATGACATTATTTACCGTCTGATGATAATTTAATCTTCGATATTAGTTATATTTTCGTTAATAATCTTTTTATGAAACATTGAAAAAGAAATTAGACCCATAGCAACAGCCACAAATATAAGTATCAAATCATAATTAAAAAATATCGATAAGGTAGCCCCAGCAGCATAGCCAAGTACTACAGCAAACATGCCCAGTGATCGATTTGCAGCACTGGATATCGCACGTTCCTCATGGCTAATTACATTACTTCTATAATTAGATATATATACCCCCGAAGCAGCCGAAAATAGTTCATCTAATATCATCCCTAATAAAACAATCAAAACAGTAGTATAGAAGACTACAGAAAATCCCATAACTGTATAACTCAATAAAGCTAAAGCAGATATTATCGAAAATGTTATCTTCGAGAGATTACTCAATCTTGAAAAGATATTAGGTAGATATGATCCGATTACTGCGAAGACAATACCAGCTGACATCAATAGTCCATATTTCTCCGCTGAAATGTCAGATTTTTGTATTAGAACTATCAAGAAAAACGACATAAATACGGACTGTCCAAAGTTATATACAAAACCCCATATTGAAATAAGGCGCAATGGAGTGTTTCTGAAATTAATCTTAAATCCTGATAACAGGGAATCTGAATAATTGTCTTTTGCTTCAACTCTATCAGTTTTTATATTTAAGAGAGGAAATTTTATAAATATAACTAAACAACATGCTGCAGCAATAACTGCGACTACAAAAACTGACTTGCTCCCTAAAGATCCTATTAACAGTCCACCAAGAAAGGGCCCCAATGCATCCGCGGAGGACTCACTAACTGCTAAATGGGAGTATAGATTTGTACGTGATTTTCCTGAAGATATGTATGGGACTAAAACTGATATAGAAATCCCTGTATATAATGAGGCAACAGAAATCAGAATCGTGGCTATAGTGAATAAAATGAGGCTTATTCATAAGGGGTGCCCAGCAGCCAAAAACACCAAACCCCGAACTACCAAAAACACCCGCTCATAAGACCCCAACGGCCGACGGAAAACCGAATGCAAAACACGCCAGGTCTTGATCTGTGCAATCACCCGCTCCACCACAGCTCGCAGCTTATTGATAACACGGTTGTTGTCTTTAACGTCCCTAGGCGTTTTCACCCCTGCCTTACGCTTAGCCGGTGTCAGCAACCCCAAACCGACGTAGCCCTTATCGGCTAGGGTTGTCTCATCCAGATACTTCTCAAGACCGTGTTTCTTGAAGCAGTAAGCATCATATCTGGCACCAGGTAATTGATCCGTGATGGCAAGGAGTTTCCCATCAACGGTGCAGATGACCTGATGGTTGAAACCAGTATGCTTATGCTGACCGGAGAAGTTTATTTTCCCTAATGAACGCCAGTTCCAGGCTGGTACTAGGGTGCCATCAACAACTAGTGAACCTGGTGCATCGAGTGCTTTCCCAGTGGCTGGATCAGCGGCCTGAGAATCTTCACTAGTGCTTGTTCTATCAGGTTGATAGTCCTTGAAATTGTCGGTTGAGAGACGTCGTAGAATCCTGCCAACAGTTCTTCGGTCAGGTTGTGTCGGTGGTAGAGCAGGGTGATTTTAAGGGCCTGGGCCAGGGTTAGTGTTGGTGGCCTTTGAAGTGTCCCAGGTTTTGTTCCGTTTGAGTAGATGGGAAAATCTGGAATATGCCAAGAAAATTTGACCAGGATGCGAAGGATCGTGTGGTCCGTCTTGTAGAGGACCGCATCTTGGCGGAAAATATGTCGATGCAAGCCGCGTGCCAGGCAGTAGCCCCAAAGCTGGGGGTGTCATGGCACACAGCCCGTCAATGGACTTTGGCAGGCCCGCCGTGCGGGAAACATCCCAGAACCCGTGCCTGAAGATCTGGCCGCCGAAAACGCGAGGCTTCGCCGTGAAAATCAAGAGCTACGCGACACCAATGAACTTTTAAAGGCTGCCTCAGCTTTTTTCGCGTCGGAACTCGACCCAAAACGTCGGAAATGATCCGGTTCATCGATGAATACCGGAATCGTTTCTCTGTCGAGTTCATCTGTAAGACGTTGAAAAATAACCGCGCTGGTGGGTTCATCACCTCGCGTGGGTATCGTCAGTCCAAGGCCCGTGGGGTAAGTGCTCGCCGCCTTCGTGATGCTGTGCTGGTTGAACGCATTAGTGCTATCCATCGGGATAATTACGGCATCTACGGTGTGCGGAAAATGTGGCATGCTCTTCATCGTGACGGAATCGATATCGGTCGTGAACAAACCGCGCGGCTGATGCGTCTAGCCGGTGTATCAGGCAAAGGCAAAGGCCGCTCGCCTATGACCACTCGCACACCTCAAAGGCCGGATTTGCGCCCGGACTTGGTGGAGCGAGAATTCAAAGCCGAAGGCCCGAACAAGCTGTGGGTGGCTGATATTACCTACGTGCGCACGAAGAAAGGCTTTGTGTATGCCGCGTTTGTCACCGATGTTTACTCCCGACGGATCGTTGGGTGGGCGTTATCAGATTCCATGCGCACCGAAGCGTTGCCGCTGCAAGCTCTCAACCAGGCGATCGCGTCTGCTGAGGAAACAACAGGTCTCATTCATCATTCGGATCACGGCTCGCAGTATGTCAGCGTTGTCTACAACGAGCGTCTTGCCCAGCACGGGATTGCCGCTTCCACCGGAACTGTCGGGGATTCCTATGACAATGCTCTGGCGGAAAACGTTAATGGTTCCTACAAGAACGAGCTGATCCATACTCGCAGGTGGGATGAGGTTGTCGAGGTGGAAATCGCGACGTTTGAGTGGGTGTCATGGTGGAACGAGACGAGGCTTCATCAAAGCTTGGGGTACCGAACCCCGGTCGAGGTGGAAAC
Organism: Rothia terrae; assembly: GCF_014705925.2. NCBI lineage: Bacteria > Bacillati > Actinomycetota > Actinomycetes > Micrococcales > Micrococcaceae > Rothia > Rothia terrae. The sequence goes on along the minus strand of NZ_CP062962.1, from coordinate 28,054 downwards.
CGATTTTTGGGACCAGAACCCGCCGCAAGTGATAATAGAAATCAAGGCAAATGCCTAGGAACAAAACTCGGGGCACTTCACAGCATTATCGGAGCGCTTCGGTAGAGAGATTACGGTACAAAAACTTACTGCTTATATTGCAGGTATTTCCGCCCACCCTGGATATGTAGAAGCATTTGATGAAGAACTGCATTATAGCGGCAATCGTGTGCCACTTACCGTCGATGTAGAGCTGTGGGATAAGGCTGTAGAAATTGGTCAGTTCATTATCTGGCTACATACTTTTGGCGACCGTGGGCACGCACCGAATAACGCAAAGAGTCTGTTTGATGTTGAAAGCACGCTGCCGCTGCCAACCTATGACACTGCCGTTGGTGTTGGAATGCCGGACGATGTTACCTACGACGAGACAACCCAAACTATTTATCTAGGCAAGGGCAGCTGGTCGAATGTGTCACCAGCCGTGTGGAACTACACAGTGGGTGGAAACTCCACAATCAAATCCTGGGTAGGTTATCGCCGTAAAAAACCTAAAGGCAGAAAGTCCTCACCACTCGATGACATCATCACCACAAGCTGGCCGACACAATGGTCAAGACAGTTTCACGAACTGCTAGTTACGCTTACCCATTTAATTCAGCTCGAAGCTGAACAGAAGGAACTCCTGGAGCAAATCATTGCTGGCGAACAACTAACTAAAGACGAATTAGCCTTTCATGGGGTGCAGTGGCCAGCAGAAAATAAAGATCGGAAACCACACTTTCCAGGCGATCTATTTTAAAATTCTGGCTATTAGACATTTGTTCGAAAGCCAGGAGATTATGTCGAAGCAGTGTGCAACAATAACGTCATGACTCGCCCAATTGATGAGCTGTTGCGCCAAGCTGGTGTGCCGTCGTTAGGGTCAAACAACGGCACACTCAGTGGTGGAGAGATGGCAATCGCACGTATTGTCAGTGCTCTGCGAGCAGATTGGGACAGGCTCGATGGTCAACAACAACGTGCGCTTATTACAGCGCTGGAAGCGTCCACACAGGCCACCGAAGAAGCCGAAGCATTCGTGCTGAATCAACTCAAGAAGCACTAAATCGCTCAAGCCCTGCCTGAGGGGCTAGAGGCAGGGCTTGAGTGTGACAGTGACCGTCCGGGGGGGGGGAGGGAGCGGTCTACAAACTATTCTGCGGAGCTTCGACAAAAGTAACAAGGGCGTGCCCACTCCAGTGAGCATTGACAGTAAGGATGAAATTATTGGGGTTCCTTTGTGAGAGTTCTCTTTAAAGATTCTTTGGTTATCTGTAGTCCTGGAGGCTGTGGTCAGTGAGTAGTCCAGGTTGTCTCGGTGGCAACCAAATCTTTGATTTGGGCGGCAGCACAACCGAACGTTAGTGAGGGCGTGAGCCACGATGGAATCTTATTTACTAGTTAGCGTTAGCGTTGACTGGTTGGTTTACCCCTGCTGGATATAGTTCTACAGTTTATAGTTATAAGCGACCAGGGGAAATAGATAAAATCCCAGTTCAAGCCCTGTGGATAACTGCTTGGATATTGGTAAATATGCGCAGCCGTATTGGTAAATATGCGCAGCCTGACCAGGGCATAAAGAAAGCGCCCACAAGGGGGCGCTCACTCGTTGATGAGTATTAATCCAGCTGCGGACGTGGCGGTTTTTTCTCAACTGAGGGAGATGTCTTAGTGACGGTGACTCCATCGAGGTCGGCTTTTATTCCACAATTACGCCATATCGCCTGAACATCGTGGATGGCTTTCTTGATTTCGTTGCGGAAGTTCACCCAGTCTTGCCCTGATACTAGCTCTTTGGTGGCGAAGCTTTGTGCCATCATGTCCCAGGTAAAAAGGTAGGAGTCTCGGTTGTTTTTGCTAAGCCAAAACTGCTTGACCGTTAGCCAGATATAAATGTCCATTGACCGTGGCTTGGTGAGCTGGCGTAGTACAGCAAGGTCGATAGGGATGGGGGCTTCGACAATGTGCTGGAAAAATTGTGGCGTGAGTTTGATGTAGGACTCGATGAAGCTTCCCTGATTAGGGTCGCGTGCATCAAACCATAAGTCCCATTCATCCATAATTTGAGTGTGTTTACCACGTGCGCGTACGCCATCGTCCTCTTTGACGGTCACGCGAGCATCAGCCAGGCGCAATAATTGCTCGCGGATATTGGCCAAGTTCCCTGTTGCGCCACCTGTGCCGCGTCCAGTTACTCCGATGGCTTGGAGGAAGTGGTTCATGGAGTGTCCGAGAGGGATGCGGACTGCTTGCTCAAGGTCTATTTTGCCTGCTTTGAGCTTTCCTGCGTTTTCCACGGCACGGGTGACGATGTAGGCCATGATTAGTCGGGGATATTTGCCGTAGGGCAATCCTCCATCGGCGTAGACAACGATTCGGCCTTGTGCTGTCTCTATGACTCGTTTTTCTTCGTCGGTCTTGCGGTATGGAAATAATGCTTGGACGAAGAGTTTGGATGTGTAGCCAATGTCTTGGGCGTTTATAAGTTCTTTTGCTTGATTAACTTCTCGGTCTTGGGCAGTCTTTTGGGCTGCTTGAAGCTGAGCAATTTTTTCTGGTGGCAGTGCCATGGAAGAATCCCTTTTCTGGTGACACTGCTTAACTTCTTGCAAACCGTGTATTTGGTGTATATGAACGAGGACAGAGGGCCACGCCCGTCGCCGGAGTTCGTGGAATGGCTTATGGATCTGCCAGTCAGATGGATTACCGACACGATGGGCGGACTGACTGCAAATCAGCAGAAGACCGCCTTCGGTAACGGGGTCCTGCCACTTCAAGCGCTCGTTGCACTGCGCAGTCTTGCATTACGTATGCAATCACGCTGAGTCGGGCGACCATCAACTGCCGCGCAACGGTCGGCGGAGTTCGGGAACGGTTCGACGGCCGAGCCTCAGATAATGCCTTCGAGGCGTTGCTCGATCTGCGGCTTCGGCATCGCCCCAATGATCTCGCGCACGATTTCACCCTTGTCGAAGACCTTCATCACAGGGATCGAACTGATGTTGTAGCGTGAGGCGATGTCGGGGTTCTCGTCGACATTGAGCTTGGCGATGAGGAGCTTTCCATCCTGCTCAGCTGCAATCTGGTCCAGGACCGGCGCGATCGCACGGCACGGGCCGCACCAGGCTGCCCAGAAGTCCACGAGAACGGGGACCTCGCTCTGGAGCACAACCTCTTCGAAGGCCTGGGTGTCGACGGTGGTGACTTCGCTCATGGGACTGCTTTCCTTCCTATTACACGTCGCGTGCGATAGACCGCGCGCACATCACAACACCCTACCCGGTGGGGGTATTCCCGTGGTGCTAGTTTTAGACCAGTCGCATCGTGGTCAGGCAGGTTTGCGCATCGTCGCCGACGGTCGAAAGTTCGGAGGTGACGGTCTGGCCGTCGTGGGTGATCGAGATCGATGTCTCGATGCCTCGGGGCAGCCAGATCCCGACGAAGCCGTTGTCGAGGGTTCTCAACTCCTCGTCGACGATCGTCTCGCCGGTCGTCGCATCCGTCACCGTTACGGCCACGTCTGCGTTGCGCAGCTCGCCCAGGCATCCGGTCGGGCTGTGGTAGTAGCAATCATGGGTCTGCGACCGATACGGGGCAACGGATACGTAGATCTCGTCACTGGGCAACCGCACCTCTGTCGCGTGCTCGTGCTGATCAGTGAGCGTGACCATCTCCGCAGTGATCGACGTGGTCAAGGTCTCCGTGCGATCGTCCAGCGGGATCGCATCGAGCGTTTCGACCAGCTCCCGCACGTCGAGGCCTTCGAGACCATTCTCGACAAGAATCTCGGCTCCGCTGGCCGAGGTGGCTGAGGGTGAGTCGTTGGCGGCCGCGCATCCGGTGAGCAGGAAAGCGCCGATCACGACGGTGGTTGCAGCGGTTTTCTTCCCGCCGTACTTCGGCAATGACCTGAGGTTTTTCATGGGATTCCTTCTCGTGCCTGCCCGTGGTGCCAATTGGCCATAGTACCCCATAGGGGTAGTGCCTACCTGTGTGATGCGGAAGCGCCCCGCCCGGTACGAGCCCGGGAGGGGGCGCTGCGTTCAGTCGTGCTTGCTGACTTCCGGTTCATGTTCGGCAATGTGCTCGGTCTCGATCTGGAAGGTTGCGTGATGGACGGAGACCTCGAAGTGTCCTGCGACGCAGTCTTTGATCTCTTGGAGCATCTGGGCGGCATGACCGTCGGTGAAGCATTCGTCGTCGACGACGACGTGGGCGGTCAGGGTCGGTAGGCCGGTCGCCACAGTGGAGGCGTGCAGATCATGAACATCCTGGACGTGGTCGAGTTCGAGGATGTGTGAGCGGACTTTGTCGAGGTCGAGGCCCTTAGGAGTGAACTCCATGAGGACGCCGGTGGTCTCGCGCATCAGCTTGAACGCGCGAGGCACGATCAGGGTGGCGATGAACAGTCCGGCGATGGCGTCGGCCTGCATGAACCCGGTCGTGGAGATCACGATCGCCGCGATGATCACTCCGAGTGAGCCGAGGGCGTCGTTGAGGACTTCGAGGAACGCGGCACGCATGTTGAAGTTCGAACCGCGGCTGGAGGCGAGGATGGTGATGGCGATGATGTTCGCGACCAGGCCGATGATGCCGAAGATCAGCAGTTCGCTTGCGGGCACCTCCGGCGGCTCGAACAGTCGCCGGATTCCTTCGATGGCGGCGTACGTGCCCACCACCAGCAGCAGTGCCGACTGTCCGAGGGCTGCGATCACCTCGATACGTCGGAACCCCCAGGTGCGCTTGGAGTTGGCGGGCTTGAGCATCAGCGTCCCGGCGATCAGTGCGACCAGTAGGCCGACGGCATCGGTGATGGCATGGGCGGTGTCGGTTAGCAGTGCGAGGCTGCCGGTGATGACCGAGCCGATGGCCTGGGCGACGACGATCGTCGCGGTGATCGAGAATGCGATCCAGAGTTTCTTGCGGAAATCTCCAGGGTGCCCGGTCTCGCTGGCTGCGGGGCCGTGATTGTGTCCTGCGCCCATGTCTACTTCTTCTCCGTATCTGTCGCGTGGTGGGTATGTGGGAGTCGCAGGTGCGTGCAGAGCAGGGCCTGCGTGCCGGTGGCATCGAGGAGGCATTCGGCAGCGGCGACGAGGGTACGCAGGAGTTCGGGCTGTGTCAGCGAGTACCAGGTGGAGCGCCCTTCCGGGCGCATCGTCGCCAGGCCGCACTCAACGAGAAAGCCGACATGTTTGCTTACCGTGGACTGGGCCAGGCCCATGTGCTCGACCAGATCGCGGACCCGGTGCTCGCCCGAGGCGAGGTGCTGCACGATCGCCAACCTCGTCGGTTCTGCAAATGCCTGGAACAGGTGGGCGTACGCTGCTGTCGCCACCTCGTCGAGGGTTGCCCCCTCTTGTTGATTCATAGTCATATAGCGATTATATCGCTCTATGACGATATTGTCGAGTGTGATCTGTCGCTCGATGCGAAATGAAGCTCAGAGGTTCCGGCGCGCCCGAGGGTGGACTGCCCGCTTCCTGCGACGCGTGCCTTATTGGATTCGGCGGAAAGTGGAGGTGCCTACGGGACTCGAACCCGTGTACAAGGTTTTGCAGACCGCTGCCTATCCTCTCGGCCAAGGCGCCAAGTCGCCGGCAAGATCAGTCGCCCGGCGTGAGGCCGGCAACCAGGTTGAAGGCGCCGGTGAGAATGTTCAGCGACACGACCCCGACGACATCAGAGATCTCACGGTCGCTGTACCCGAACCCCCGAAGCTCGTCGATCTGCTCGTCGGTGATCGACGCAGGCTCACGATAGACCTGGAGGCCGAGCGCGATCATCGCCGCGACCGGGCCGGTCATCGCCGTACCCTGCTGGGCGAGTGCGATCTCGTTATCGCTGACCCCGAGTGATCGTGCCGCGCTGATGTGCGAGGCCAGGCACATTCCGCATCCTTGCTGCGACTGCACGGCGATCGAAACGAGCTCGCTGACCTTGCGGTCGAGCTTGGCGCGACGCATGGCTTTGCTCAGCTGGAGATAACCGCCGAGCACCGCCGGGGAATGCGCCATCGTCGAGACCATGTCTCCGACCTCGCCGTGCCGCTCGACGAGATCGCCGAGCAAGTCTCGTGAGCTCCCCACTGCGGTCTCAGGGGTCAATCGGGAAAAACGGGGCATAATGCCTCCTTAGTCAGTTTGGTCGCGAGTTCGAGGTTGAACCCGCAGGGATGCGTTCCTGCTGCTGATGCCCGGCATGTACACCGGTCAATAGGTAGAAGTCGCCGGACTCGCGTTGCTGCCGACTCACGATCCCGGCCGCATCCAGGTGCGGTGTGTCATACGTGGCGTGCGCGTGTTCAGCCTCTCTCATAGTCACCAATCCTACCCTTTACCCCTATGGGGTATCAAGTATTATCCGATTGGTTTGAAGGACTCGGAGACGCGTGGCCGGGTGCGGCGGATTGAGGTGAGGCCAGAGACGACGGGTCCGCGCAGGAGTACGTGTCCAGTCGGAAGGGTCAACCGCGTCCAGCGGCCGGCGGTGGAGATCGCGGCCTCTCCTTCGGAGCTGAGGAACCCGAAGACGTAGGCGGCGAACGCGACGCCTTGTGGCAGCGACGCGAGGGCTGTGTCCGGGGTGCCCCAGACCATGCCCCGGATCTTGCGGGCGACATCGTCGCCGGGTTTGTCGGGAAGTGCTTGGGCCACGGCCTCGATGCCGGCACGGACGCTACGCATCAGCGTCAGACTGGACACGTCCGCAATGTATCTCCACCCGTGTTGTGGGGGTTCGACGCTGGTCCAAGCGGGTGCCAGCGAGGTCTCCGGCAGTTCGAGGGACAGGGGGTCGACGGTCGCGGTCAGGGTTTCGACGGTGACGTCGCACTGCAGCTCGGGGTCGGAATGGAGCGTGCGAAGGACGAGGATCGTAGGGGTGCGGTCGAGCGGACCACGGGGCGTTGGTACACCGCACTCATGCGCAGCAGCCCGGCCGCGGCCTGCAAGCGCACGCCGTGGGCGCCGGCTCGCCTGGCCCGTTGAGCGAAAGTGGGCGCATCGCGGGCGGACGGCGTGTCGGTGAGGATCAGGCGTGGAGGGCGTCGTGAGGGCTTCCCGCCGTGTCCTGGAACGCGGCCTCGGGGTCCGGGATTAGGAGCGGACGAGTCGGTTGATGGCGTCGGTGGCTTCCTGTATCTTCTCGACGGCCGCCTCGTCGCTGAGCTTCGCTGCGTCGAGCACACAGTGCTTGAGATGATCGTCGAGTAGACCGGTCGCGACCCCCTGGAGGGCGCGGGTCAGGGCGGATACCTGGGTGAGGATGTCGATGCAGTATTTCTCTTCATCGATCATCTTCGCGATCCCTCGGGCTTGACCCTCAATGCGCTTCATACGGCCGAGGTAGCGCTCCTTGTCGTTGATGTATCCGTGCTGATGAGAATCGGTGTCGACAGACATGGGCATGTCCTTACTTCTGGCGTTCCAGGACGGAACGCGTGCTGGCTTCGGGTGTGAGGTCGATGCGCCGCAGGAGTTGGGCGTTGAGCGCGACGACCACGGTGGAGGCCGACATCAGGATCGCGCCGATCGACATTGGCAGGACGAATCCCACCGGTGCCAGGATGCCGGCCGCAAGCGGCACGGAGATGAGGTTGTATCCGGCGGCCCACCACAGGTTCTGCTTCATCTTACCGTATGCGCGTCGTGAGAGCTGGATGATGGAGAGCACCGACCGGGGGTCGGAGCTGGCCAGGATCACCCCGGCCGAGGCGATGGCGACATCGGTGCCGGCGCCGATCGCGATGCCGACGTCGGCCTGGGCCAGTGCCGGGGCGTCGTTGACGCCGTCGCCGACCATGGCGACCTTCTTGCCCTCGTGCTGCAGTTGGGCGACCTTGGCGGACTTGTCCTCGGGGCGGACGCCGGCGAAGACGCGGTCGATGCCGAGCTCCCGTCCGACCTCGTTCGCCACGGCCTCGGCGTCGCCGGTGATCATGACGACCTCGACGCTCAGGGCGTGGAGGGCGTCGACGGCGTTGCGGGATTCGGGGCGGATCTCGTCGGCGAGCTTGAGGCCGCCGACCACCTGGCCGTCGCGGAGGACGTGCAGGATGATCGCGCCCTCAGAACGCCATTCCTCGGCTGTGCCGACCTCGTGCTGGCCGGTCTCCTCAAGCAGCCGGGGGCCGCCGACGCGGACCTCCTGGCCGGCGACAGTCGCGGTGACTCCGACGGCGGGCGAGGATGAGAAGCCGCTGGCCTGCTGAAGGGCGAGGCCCTTGTCCTTGGCGGCGGCGACGATGGCCTTGGCGAGCGGGTGCTCGCTGTCGGCCTCGGCCGAGGCCGCGAGGGCGAGGACCTGGTCGGCGTCGAGGTCGCCGGTCGGTTCGACGCCGGTGACGGTGGGCTCGCCCTTGGTCAGTGTGCCGGTCTTGTCGAAGAGCACTGCGTCGACCTGCCGCATCGACTCCAGGGCGAGGCGGTCCTTGACCAGCACGCCGCCGCGGGCGGCGCGCTCGGTGGCGATGGAGACCACGAGCGGGATCGCCAGGCCGAGGGCGTGGGGGCAGGCGATGACGAGTACGGTGATGGTACGGACCACGGCCTCGTCGGGCATGCCGATGAGCGTCCAGACGACAGCGGTGACCAGCGCCGCGCCGAGAGCGAACCAGAACAGCCAGGCCGCGGCCTTGTCGGCGATCCGCTGGGCGCGGGAGGAGGAGTTCTGGGCCTCGGTGACGAGCCGGTTGATCCCGGCCAGGGCGGTGTCGTCGCCGGTGGCGGTGATTTTCACCCGCAGGCCGGAGTCGGTGGCGACGGTGCCGGCGGTAGCTGTCTCGCCCTCGCCCCGAGAGACCGGGCGGGACTCGCCGGTGATCATGGACTCGTCCATGTCGGCGCGGCCGTCGACGATGGTGCCGTCGGCCGGAACGCTGCCGCCGGGGCGCACGATCACGACGTCACCCACAACGAGGTCGGCTGGGGCCACCTTAACGACGTTCTCGCCCTCGACGCGCTCGGCCTCGTCGGGCAGCAGTGCAGCCAACGAGTCGAGCGCCGAGGTGGTCTGGGCCAGGGAGCGCATCTCGATCCAGTGGCCCAGCAGCATGATCACGATCAGCAGCGCCAGCTCCCACCAGAACTCCAGCTCGTGATGGACAAGCCCGAGGGTCGCGGCCCAGGAGGCGAAGAAGGCCACCGTGATCGCCAGAGCGATGAGCAGCATCATCCCGGGCTTGCGGGACTTCAACTCGCTGACGGCGCCGGTGAGGAAGGGCCTGCCGCCCCAGACGTACATGACGGTGCCCAGTACCGCGGCGACCCAGCCCGCCCAGCCGGGGACCTCGTAGCCCAGCAGCATGGAGAACATCGGCGAGAGGGTGACCGCGGGGATGGCGATGACGAGGTTGATCCAAAACAGCCGGCGGAACTGGCCAACGTGGTCCCCGTGGCCGCCATGGCCGCTGTGATCTCCGTGGCCGCCATGGCCGCTGTGATCTCCGTGGACACCGTTCTCATCGAGGCCCGTGTGGTCTGAGTGCTGCCCGTGGTTCATGGCGTGGCCCTGGTGTCCAGTGTGCTGGCCCTCGTGCGTGCCGTGCGCCTCCGCCGAGGCGTGTGCGGACACAGACCCGTGGTGATGCTCGCCGTGAGCGGGTGCATCGGTTCCGTGACCGTGGTGCTGGTGTGAGTTCGGGTCCGTCATCGTTCTTCTCCTTCGTCATCGAGCCATGCCGCTCACCCGGTCGCCGGGCAAGCGAACGTCGGCTCAGGGCGCTGGTTGGATCTCGCTCTCGACGACCCACTTGTGGTTCGTCATCTTCATGCCGTCCGTCTCGTAGTCGACCATGTAGACCGTCTCATCGGTGGACGAAGCGATGGTGGCCCTCGCGCCCTCCATGCCCTCCATGTGCTTGGCGAGCAGCGTCACCGCTGTGCCATCGGTCAGGCGCTCGTCGCCGGCATCCTCGATTTCTTCCTGCACGACCCACTTGTGGTCCGTGACGGGGTCGCCGCCACCTGCGTTAGTGTAGTTCACGGAGTACGTGTACGTGTCGAATGCGCCGGAGATCGTCGCTGTCGCACCGTCCATGCCTTCCATGTGGTCGGCCGTGAGCTGTACCTCTGTGCCGACCGGGTATGTGGGGTCACTGGCTTCGGCGATACCCTCGGGTGCCGGTCCGCCGTCCATCGGGTGCTCCATCGAGTGATCCATTTCCTCATCTCCGCTTTCTGCATTGTCGCCGCCGTGGCCCTGCTCCTCAGTAGCCGAAGGGTCGGTCTGCTGGTCTTCGTCTGCTCCGCTGCTGCAACCGGCGAGCACGAGTGTCACTCCGAGCACTCCTGCTGCCAGCCCTGCTCGCAGTCTCCTCTGCATGTCAGCTCCTTTCATCATGACACCTACCCTATACCCCCCAGGGGTACTAGTCAAGGATTGCGCGTTGTACCGGCGTGAATCGATCGAATTGTCCTTCTCAGAGGGACTGCTCATGTTGGATGGGCAATGCGGCGATGAGGGGATGGTCGAAGCCCGCCGGTCCGATCTTCGCGGCTCCACCGGGAGAACCAAATTCGTCGAAGAACTCGACGTTGGCCTTGTAGTAGTCAGACCATTCGTCGGGCAGGTCGTCTTCGTAGTAGATGGCCTCGACGGGACAAACCGGTTCGCAGGCTCCGCAGTCAACGCATTCGTCGGGATGGATGTAGAGCGAGCGTTCGCCCTCGTAGATGCAGTCGACAGGACATTCGTCGATGCAGGCGCGGTCCTTGACGTCCGCGCAGGGAAGCGCGATCGCATAGGTCATGGCTGCTCTTCTTGGTCGGGTGCGGTTCGGCGGCGAGAGTCGGTGGGGAGTTCGGAGAAGTCGTCAGTCTCTGCCGGATCTGCGGCCGGCTAAGGAATGCGCAGGCGTAGGACGGTGGCTGCAAGGCTGAGGGCGATGATGATCGCACCGAGGACTGTCATCGTTCCTGACAGGGTGAGTACCGGCACGAGCAACCCGGCGACGATGGTGGGCACGCCGAATGCCAGGTAGGCGACCGTGTAGATCACAGCCATCACGGCGGCGCGTTCCGACGATGCCGTGTGGGGCATGAGTGTGCGCAGCACCCCGAGGAACGCTGTGCCGAACCCGGAACCGACGATCGCGACCGACACGACGTAGGCCGGGTAGGAACCGAGTGCGAGGGCGACGATGCTCGCTGCGGTGCCGAATGCCAGGGCGCTGGTCGCATACAGGCTGATGGTGCGGGCGGAACGCCGCTGCAGGACGGACGAGGCGGTGATTCCGGAGATCGCCAGTGCGAAGATGACGATGCCCGCGTGGGTGTGCGTGGAGCCCCCGAGCTCACTGCCGACGAGGCCGGCTCCGAGCGCGAGGAAGAGTCCGTTGGTCGCCCACCCGGCGATAATCGCGGGCACACCGGCGGTGAACATGCGGCGCAGGTGCAGTGGCACCATAAACCGCGGGCGGAGGTCGCCACGTCGTATCCGGGTCTTGGGGACCAGTTCCGGTGTGCTCCACACCGTCGCTGCCACGGTGAGGAAGGCGAGCACGAGCGGGCCGAAGACCGCAGCTGTCGGTTCGGGGGTGAGATCGAGGAGTAGCGCAGCACCGAGTGCCCCGGTCCCGAGACCGATCATCGGCCCGATCGTGTTCCACAGGGCTGCGATGTTCGGATGCGACGGCGGCTCGAAGTCGATCATCATCGCCGACAGGGCCGGGATGAGCAGACCCGCTGCGAGTCCTTGCAGAGCGCGGGCGACCAGGAGTGTCGCGAGGCTGTCGGCGAACCAGAACATGGCCAGGCTGAGTGCCAGCGCCAGGGAACCGGCGGTTACGACCGGACGTCGGCCGATGTGATCGGAGAGCGGTCCGAGGTAGAGCAGCGCGGCCAGGAGGGTGAAGGTGTAGACCGCGAATACGAGTGTGGTGGCGACGGGGACGAGTCCGAGCTGTTCTGCGATCTGGGGGTAGAACAACGACGGCGCGCTGGCAGCCGCCATCATGAGAATGGTCGCTGCCATCGCGAGCGCGAAACCCCGCCGCGGGATCTGCCTCGTATAGTCGCCCGCCATCGTCTATGCCTGCAGGCCGTGGAGCTGCTGACCCCACTGGTAGACGGTGCCGACCGCGTCGATGCCGGTGACGCCGACGACGGTGCCGTCGGTCTCGTGGCGCACGATGAACTCCTCGCCGGCTTCCACCTGGGCGTCTGCACCAGCGGTGTACCCGACTCCGGAGATCATCTGACCGTAGACCAGCGCCATGTAGGGGCTGCGCGGCAGGTAGGTGCCCGGATCGTCGCTGATGTCGAGGTCGTGCAGTGCGGCCTGTGCGGCGTGCGTGCCCTGCGCGGCGGCGTCTTCCCAATGGTCGATGCGCCAGACGCCCAGTGCTTCGTCGTGATGCGTAGCTACACCTCCGGCGGCGTAGACGTGGTCTGCTGCGGCACGGAGGCGATCATCGACGTCGATGCCGTTCGTCCACGGCGACGGGGCTGCGGGCGTCGTGCCGAGCGCAACGAGGAGTAAGTCGGCCACGATGCGTTGATCGTCGTCGAGGGTGATGGCAACACCGGATTCTGTTTCGTCGACATGCTGGAGAGTGCGACCGAATCGAGTCTGCACCTTGGCGGCATGGTCAGCGGCGAGGCGCTCAGCCACCGGCGCCCCAAACGCTCCGATGCCGGGAACAGAACTGCGAGAGACCAGCATGACCATGTGTCCGTCGGCTTGCAGCGACGAAGCGGTCTCGGCTGCGATGATTCCGCCGCCATAGATCGTCACTCGCGCCGGCCGTGCCAGGCTGGTCAGCAGATCGCGGATACCCATGGCATCTTCCAAGGAGTGCAGAGCAGTGACCCGGCCTTGTCCGACGTCGTCGCCTTCGAGTACACCCGCGGGCAGAGAGCGGGGCACGCTCCCTGTCGCGACAATGAGCGCGTCGTAGGAGACCTGCGCGCCGGAGGTCAGTTGGACCCGCTTCGCCGTAGTATCGACATCGAGCACGGTGTCGGCGATGACCTCAATCTGAGGTAGCGGGAGCTTGATCATCTCCGGCGGGGTCGGGCCGAACGCGATTCCTTTGATGAGCATTCGCGTGTAAGGCGTCTCCCCGGTGCGGGTCACCATCGTCACCCGGACGTCGTCACGTGTGGCGAGAGTGCGGGCGGCTGCGGCTCCGGCTGCTCCTGAACCGAGGATGAGGACGTGTTGTGTGGTCATAGGGAAACTCCTGGGCTGCAGGTCGTGATCGATTTGGTGTGCGGGCGTCAGGAGCGAACGAGACGGGCGATGGCCTCGGATGCCTCGCCGAGCCTCTGCTCGCTGACTGGTCCACCGGCGAGGGCGGCGTCGAGGACGCAATGCTTGAGGTGATCGTCGAGCAGTCCGAGGGCGACGTTTTCGAGTGCCCTGGTGGCTGCGGAGATCTGGGTGAAGATGTCGATGCAGTAGCGGTCCTCATCGATCATCCGATCGATGCCGCGGATTTGGCCTTCGAGGCGCCGCAGGCGATTGCGGTACGTCGCCTTGTCGCTGATGTATCCGTGGACGGACGGATCGCCGTCGCCTCCCGCCGGGCAGGTGTCGATGTGAGGTTCGGTCATTGAGGTCGGGGTGGTCATGTCGGTTCGCTCCGATCAGGTGCCGGGGTGCCGCAGCGGTGCCGCGGCACCCCGGCACGCTGGTGGATTACGCCATGTTGGCGGCGTATTTGGCGGGGTCCGAATCAAATGCGGGGCCGCAGCCGGCGCAGCAGAAGTAGTAGCGCTCGCCCTTGAAGTCGCGGTAGAGGCCGGCGGCCTCGGCGGTCTTCTTGCTGACCGGGGTGCCGACCATGACCGGGCAGGTGGTCATGTCATCGGTGCCCCCGCCGAGCAGGTTCTCGCGTCCACCGTTCTCGGCGGCGGGGTTAGTCTCGTTCGTGCTACAGCAGTTGCTCATTTTCTGGTGTTCCTTCTGTATCGGATTCGTATGGATGGGTGGGTTCTGTATCGGATTGGTATGGATGGGTGGGTTCTCGTTCGTCACTTCGTGGCGACGCTCTTGAACCCGCGCAGGCGGAGGCTGTTGCCGACGACGAAGACGCTGGAGAACGCCATCGCCGCGCCTGCGAGCATGGGGTTGAGCATGCCCAGCGCTGCGACTGGGATCGCGGCGGTGTTATAGGCGAATGCCCAGAACAGGTTGGTCTTGATCGTCGAAAGTGTCTTCCGAGACAGACGGATCGCGTCGACCGCGGCCCGCAGGTCGCCGCGGACCAGGGTGATGTCGGAGGCCTCGATCGCGACGTCCGTGCCGGTGCCCATCGCCAGGCCCAGATCGGCCTGCGCGAGCGCGGGGGCGTCGTTGACGCCGTCGCCGACCATCGCGACGATCTTGCCCTCGCCCTGGAGACGGGTGACGACGTCGACCTTGTCCTTGGGCAGCACCTCGGCGATGACCTCCTCGATGCCGACCTCGGCGGCGATCTGGCGGGCCACGGCCTCATTGTCACCGGTGAGCAGCACCGGGGTCAGGCCGATCTCCTTGAGCCCGCGGATCGCCTCCGCGCTCGTGGGCTTGACGGTGTCGGCGACGACGAGGATGCCGCGCGCAGCACCGTCCCAGCCGATCGCGACGACCGTCTTGCCTTCACCCTCAGCTTGAGCCTTCGCCCGTGCGACCTCCGGAGAGAGCTTCTGTGACCAGTCGGCCAGCAGCGACTCGCGTCCGACGACGACCGGGGTGCCCTCGACGATGCCCTGCACGCCCTTGCCTTCAACATTGGCGAAGTCCTCGGGCGTGGGCAACTGGCCGACTTCCTGGGTGGCGCCCTTGGCGATCGCCTGCGCGATCGGGTGCTCCGAGGAGTCCTCCAACGCACCCGCGAAGCGCAGCAGCTCGGCACGGTCCACACCGGATTCGGTGATCACATCTGTCAGGGTCATCTTGCCGCTGGTGACGGTACCGGTCTTGTCGAGCACGACGGTATCGACCTTGCGGGTGGACTCCAGCACCTCTGGGCCCTTGATGAGGATGCCCATCTGCGCCCCGCGGCCGGTGCCGACCAGCAGCGCGGTCGGAGTCGCGAGTCCCAGCGCGCAGGGGCAGGCGATAACGAGCACGGCGACCGCTGCGGTGAACGCGGCGGCGACGGGGAATCCGGCTCCCAGCCAGGCGCCGAGGGTGATGAACGCGACGACGATGACGATCGGCACGAACACGCCGGAGATCGTGTCAGCCAGACGCTGCACCTCGGCCTTGCCAGTCTGCGCATCCTCGACGAGCTTCGCCATCTGCGCAAGCTGCGTGTCCGAACCGACACGGGTCGCCCGCACGACAAGGCGGCCGCCCGCGTTGACGGTGGCACCGGTGACCGAGTCGCCCTCGCGGACCTCGACCGGTACGGACTCGCCGGTGAGCATGGAGGCGTCCACCGCGGAGGAGCCGGAGACCACGATGCCGTCGGTGGCGATCTTCTCACCCGGACGAACGATGAACTCGTCGCCGACCTGGAGGTCAGAGGTGGGGATCTTCACCTCAACGCCGTCGCGGAGCACGGCGACTTCCTTCGCGCCGAGCTCCAGGAGGGCGCGCAGCGCGGCCCCGGCCTGGCGTTTGGAGCGCTTCTCGAAGTAGCGGCCGGCGAGGATGAACATCGTCACGCCCGCGCCAACTTCGAGATAGATGTTCGCCGCGCCATCCGAGGGAGCGATCGTGAACTCGAACGGGTGCGTCATCCCGGGTGTGCCAGCGGTTCCGAAGAATAGTGCGTAGACGGACCACAGCAGTGCGACCGAGGTGCCCATCGAGATGAGTGTGTCCATCGTCGCGGTACCGTGCTTGAGGTTCGTCCATGCGGCCTTATGGAACGGCCAGGCTGCCCAGATGATCACCGGGGCGGCAAGCGCGAGTGAGGCCCACTGCCAATATACGAACTGCAGTGCGGGGATCATGGCCATGGCGATCACGGGAACCGTGAGCACAATGGCGCCGACTAGCCGATGGCGCAGCGAGGTGAGCTCAGTGTCTTCCTCCTCCCCGGCCTCGGTCTCCGACGTGTTCGCCGTGGTGCCCTTGGGCTTGGGCAGCGCAGCCGTGTAGCCGGTCTTCTCGACCTCGGCGACCAGCAGGCCCGGATCGTAGCCGGCAGGCACGGTGACCTTGGCCTTCTCGGTGGCGTAGTTGACCGTGGCCGCGACGCCCTCGAGCTTGTTCAGCTTCTTCTCGATCCGGTTCGCACAGGAGGCGCAGGTCATCCCGCCGATCTCCAGCTCGATGTCCGGCCCACCGATGGGGGGCGCTAATGTACTCATCCTCTTCCTTCTCTCTTCATCTCTCGTGCGACGCCAGGCCCTGCGGGTCAGTGGCCGCCGGTATGCGAATCGTCTGTCTGCGAGCCGTCACCATGCTCGGCGTCGATCACGAACTCGGCGGTGTGCACCTGCCCATCGACCTGGAAGTCCAGGTAGAGCAGGTAACGGTCGGCGGTCGGGGCCTCCGCTGCGAATCCGATCTCGGGTCCGGCCGTGTCCCTGGCCTGGGGCTCGTCGCCCTCGGCGTGGACGTGCAAGTAGGCGAGGTCGCCTTCGCGCAGCGCCACCAGGTGGCCAAACGCGCCCAGGTAGGGCTCCAGCGTGGTCACCGGCTGACCGTCGCGCTCGACCGAGATGGTGAGCTCGCTTGAGGTGCCGGCGGTAAGGTCGCCATTCAGGGAGACGGTGTATCCGTCGACCTCGTCGGTGGTCTGTGACTCGGTCTCAACAGGGGCGAAGTCGCCCGCCACCTCGACGGCGCGAGTCAGGGTGATCCCTTCGGCTCCCTCGCCCTCGGGTGTGAAGTCGGCGTACACGCGGTAGGTGCCCGCCTCGTCCCAGGTCCACGGCACCGACCAAGTGCCTGTGCTCGTGTCAAGCTCGGGGTGCACGTGCTGGAAACCAGTACCATCGGTGCGAACGGCGATCAGATGCAGGTCCTTCTCGTGCGCGGTAGTGTACTCGGTCACCGCTTCGCCGGACTCGTCGAGGATCTGGAAACTCAGGTCTCCATCCTCGCCTGCAGCCGTGGGAGCCTGGACTGGGGAAAGTACGAAGCCGTCCGCGCTTGCGGAGACCCCGTTCAGAGTGGGCTCCGCAGTTTCTTGCGCAGCGCCGCCGTGTCCTTCACCGTGTGTGTTCACGTCACTTCCTTCTGCCCATGCTGCTACGAAGCTGTCAGGAATGACGGCGCCGGCAAGGCCGAAGGCCCCGCCGAACGCCACCACCAGCCCGGCCCCGTAGAGCGCAAGCCGTCCTCCGGCCTTCATCAGACACGCACCGCCGAGTAGCCGGCCTCCTCGACCGCCGCGAGGACCTTGGCATCGTCAATCTCGCCCTCGGCGGTGACGTTAAGCTTGCCGGTCTGCGCGCTGACCTGGATGTCCTGGACGCCGGGGATCTCACCGACTTCCTCGCGGACCGACATCTCGCAGTGCCCGCAGGTCATGCCCGTCACCTGGTAATTGTTCGAAGCCATTATGTATCCTCCTTGTGTCTCTGTAGTACCCCTACCGGGTACCTGTACAAGTCAACAGTATACCCCTGGCAGGTATTCCGCAAGAAGGGGGTGGTCGTATGAGCCACATCGCACGCGTGCTGCAGACGATGGCTGGAGCGTCCGACATGCGCCTCGTGGCGAAACGATGCTGCGGGGCGACCCGCTGGACGGTGTCGCTGCGCGTCGGAGAGTAGTGGTCCCGGTCTAATGAGAACCGTGGACTTCCTTGCCACGTCGGCGAAGGCAGTGACGACCGGTACGGGCCGGACACCACCAAACACCGATCAGTCGCTGGTGCTCATGGTACGAAGCCGGCCATGTCAACTGGATTCGCAGGCGTTCGAGATTGGTGAGTGGAACAGACGAATCCCAGCTGGAGTGCTCAGTTACGCCGGAGACAGTTAGCAGCCCCTGTGCAGGCATTAGTCAGGAAAAATAACCCCTCACAGGTTGCTGGCACTGACGCTTTTAAAAACAAAGGGTTCGGCGCACTCGTGCAGGCGGCCCGGGAGTCTCAGGAAGTCTTCGAAACCATCACGGCAGATCCAGGCAACCTCAATAAGTTCCTGGAGGTGCTAGCGCACATGATTGTCGCCGCCAAGGACGAGCAGCAGTCAAAGTAATCATCACGATAGGCACCCTGTATTAGTGATTACCGGTAGGGGTGCCCTCATCTAGTAGTTACGTGGCGAGAACGGATGATTACCGTAGGAGTTGCACTCTTAGTACTCTGAAGTGTTCGTATTCGATTGACTCAGAAATCATTAACGAGTTCTAGCCCTGCCTGAGGGGCGAGAGGCAGGGCTAGAACTTATACATAGTGGCCGTTCGGGGGGAAGCAGCCTATAACCATTGTGCGGAGCTTCGACAAAAGTCACAAGGGATTGTTCACTCCAGTGAGCATTGGCAGTGAGGAAGAAAGTACTGGGGTTTATCTATGTGGTTTCTCTTTAAAGGCTCTTTGGTTATCTGTAGTCCTGGAGGCTGTGGTGCTTGGAGTAGTCCTGGTTGCCTCGGTGACAACCAAGCCTTTGATTTGGACGGCAGTACACATGAGTACCGCTAACCCCTATGATCCATAGTCGATGTCTTGTATCTATGCAGGATACTCTGCGGTTTTAGCATTTGTTGCAATATATTTCAAACACTGTTACTGCAGGTAAAACATATCTTTATGTGTGTCTCGCACAAAATGACAGTCATGTGTTTTACAGTTGAGAGATACTAAAGACGAAAGAAGGCCACTCGGCGGCAACCAAGTGACCTTCGCTTATCACCCAGTAGTAGCTGGGGGAAAGCATGTGCATGATTCTATCTAATGATTCCTCTCCGGGCACTTTGACCGGTGCGCGTGTTGGTACGCCATCTAGAGTGCGCCAGGATTGCGCAGGTCTAGATGATACTCCGGCAAGTCAGCTTGACCGGGAAAAACTTCTCCAGCATCTTGGGCGTGATGCGCTACACGGTTCTATCAGCCGTGACTTTCAAAGTGCTTACCGTGTCGTGGTAGATGAAGAAACCGGTAAGAAGCGCAGCGTTCCGAGACTTTATCGCACTGATTCGGAGAAACTCGGTCGATGTGAATACGTCATGCTGACGAATAAGCAATATTCTGCGGTTATGGTTATTGATGTTGACCAGCCCGGAGAATCTGGAGGCCATCCAGTTCATCTCAATGCTTATGTTAAAAGCGTTATCTTCGCCCTTGTCCAGCGAGGCATTGGGCCAGCATGGGCCGGGATTAATCCGCTAAGTGGTAAAGCTCAGTTTATTTGGCTGATTGACCCGGTGTATACCGGCAAAAATAAGCATTCCAGCAATATGGAGCTGCTAAAAGCTACGAGCCAGGAGTTAGGCGCTCTTCTCGCACATGACCCGCACTTTGCGCACCGTTTTAGTCGTAGTCCTTTTTATACTGGTAAGTCAGTAGAGGCATATCGCTGGTATCACCAACACGATCGCGTCATTCGCCTCCAGGACTTTCTAAGGCAGGTGCGTGAGATGGCTGGACACCCTCAGTACGGTAAAAACATGCGTCAGCAATTTAGCTCTGGTCGTGAACTCATCAATGCAGTGAAGGCTCGTCGAGAAGAAGCCCAAGCCTTCAAAGCTCTTGCAGAAGATGTTGAAAACGAAATAGGCGCAGGACTTGATCAATATGACCCAGAACTGATCGACGGCGTCCGTGTCCTTTGGATTAGTCAAGGGTGCGCGGCCCGTGATGAAACGGCGTTCCGCCATGCTTTAAAGACCGGACACCGGCTCCGTGCTGCTGGACAACGCCTCACCGATGCGGCCATCATCGATGCCTATGAGCATGCGTACAACATTGCGCAGCACGTGGGCGCGGCAGGACGGCGTAGTGAGATGCCGCCTATGCGTGACCGCCAGACGATGGCTAGACGCGTTAGAGGCTATGTTACCCAATCTAGGAACAACGCATACAGCGGTTCTCATGCGCCTAGAAAGACGAGCAGTAGCGAACGCAAAGCATTAGCCACTATGGGGCGTAAAGGTGGCCAGAAAGCCGCACAACGCTGGAAAACAGATCCACAGGGCGAATATGCGCAGCGCCAGATCCAGAAACTTGAAAAGACACATAGGTTAAAAAAAGCACAGGGACGTTCGACGAAGTCGCGTATTAGTCAGATGGTCAACGACCAGTACGTACAAACAGGAACCCTTCCTTCTTGGTTAGAGATTGAGAAGGAAATCGGAGTATCCAGAGCGACGGTAGCGAGGCATGTAGCAGCGCTCAAAAAGAGTGGAGATTATCCAGAGCTTTAGGGGTCTCATACCGTAAGCAATATACGGTTCCCCTGCCGGTAGGCAGGTAGGTAAAAACCTCACTTAAGAAAATCTTGAGAACTAGAGTAAATAGGAACTTTTCCTTCTTGGTTAGAGATTGAGAAGGAAACTGGAGTATCCAGAGCGACGGTAGCGAGGCATGTAGCAGCGCTCAAAAAGAGTGGAGATCATCCAGAGCTTTAGGGATGCAATGCCGTAAGCAATATATGGTTTCTCTGCGCAGCAGTAGAGGTGGACTGCTTCTCATCTTTGCACGACACAAAAATCTCGGACGTTTGTATAGTCTCTGCGGCAGTACTCGCTGTCTGGTTGACGGCGTCATCCCACTAGGCATGCTGCGTTCAGCATGGTCCAGCGGATGATTGCTTGCAAGGCTTCAATGCGCGGCGGACTCGCTACTTAGTGGCGATAGTCCCAGCCAGGGTGTGTTCGGTATAAGCGCGAGGGCTATCGACCCCCATGGGGGGTGCCCAAGCAAAGCCAAGACAACAGCACCATAGTCAGAGAACCCAATGTGCGCATTTTGCTTTTCAGGTTTCAAAAATGCGCACAAAATGCGCACATTGGAAAATCATCATAAGTACAGGTCAGATGGTGTAAATAATTGATAAGTTTTTATAATGTATGTTATTTGAAATAAAAAGCGCACATCAAATACCTATTACTACCTGTGCTTATTATAAAATGTGCGCATTTTCAGTGAAAAATAGCTAACCCTATATACGAGAGAGACATTTTCTTTAAAAGATCGCGATCACGTACGTGTTACGTATAAAGGTTTCAAGAAAAATGCGCACATCGGCCTAAAATGCGCACATTGTTGTCTTACTGCAGCTCAACGCTACTTTTTTATGTGCGCATTTTTCTGCGTTCTGTGCGCATTATTCTATTCCCCCAGGTCAGATGTGCGCATTTATGTGCGCATTTTTCTAGAGTATAAACCTCTGTGCGCATTTTCTTATCAAGAAAAGTAAAATGCGCACATAAAAAACAAGCCACTAGCTGGCGTTATGTAAAAATGTGCGCATTCTGCAGGCGTTAACGCCACAAACTAAATAGATAGAGGCTGTAGATGTCATGGCATTTCCGTTCCAGTGAAGTGTCCCAGGTTTTGTTCCGTTTGAGTAGATGGGAAAATCTGGAATATGCCAAGAAAATTTGACCAGGATGCGAAGGATCGTGTGGTCCGTCTTGTAGAGGACCGCATCTTGGCGGAAAATATGTCGATGCAAGCCGCGTGCCAGGCAGTAGCCCCAAAGCTGGGGGTGTCATGGCACACAGCCCGTCAATGGACTTTGGCAGGCCCGCCGTGCGGGAAACATCCCAGAACCCGTGCCTGAAGATCTGGCCGCCGAAAACGCGAGGCTTCGCCGTGAAAATCAAGAGCTACGCGACACCAATGAACTTTTAAAGGCTGCCTCAGCTTTTTTCGCGTCGGAACTCGACCCAAAACGTCGGAAATGATCCGGTTCATCGATGAATACCGGAATCGTTTCTCTGTCGAGTTCATCTGTAAGACGTTGAAAAATAACCGCGCTGGTGGGTTCATCACCTCGCGTGGGTATCGTCAGTCCAAGGCCCGTGGGGTAAGTGCTCGCCGCCTTCGTGATGCTGTGCTGGTTGAACGCATTAGTGCTATCCATCGGGATAATTACGGCATCTACGGTGTGCGGAAAATGTGGCATGCTCTTCATCGTGACGGAATCGATATCGGTCGTGAACAAACCGCGCGGCTGATGCGTCTAGCCGGTGTATCAGGCAAAGGCAAAGGCCGCTCGCCTATGACCACTCGCACACCTCAAAGGCCGGATTTGCGCCCGGACTTGGTGGAGCGAGAATTCAAAGCCGAAGGCCCGAACAAGCTGTGGGTGGCTGATATTACCTACGTGCGCACGAAGAAAGGCTTTGTGTATGCCGCGTTTGTCACCGATGTTTACTCCCGACGGATCGTTGGGTGGGCGTTATCAGATTCCATGCGCACCGAAGCGTTGCCGCTGCAAGCTCTCAACCAGGCGATCGCGTCTGCTGAGGAAACAACAGGTCTCATTCATCATTCGGATCACGGCTCGCAGTATGTCAGCGTTGTCTACAACGAGCGTCTTGCCCAGCACGGGATTGCCGCTTCCACCGGAACTGTCGGGGATTCCTATGACAATGCTCTGGCGGAAAACGTTAATGGTTCCTACAAGAACGAGCTGATCCATACTCGCAGGTGGGATGAGGTTGTCGAGGTGGAAATCGCGACGTTTGAGTGGGTGTCATGGTGGAACGAGACGAGGCTTCATCAAAGCTTGGGGTACCGAACCCCGGTCGAGGTGGAAACCGATTTTTGGGACCAGAACCCGCCGCAAGTGATAATAGAAATCAAGGCAAATGCCTAGGAACAAAACTCGGGGCACTTCACTTCCGCCTGGTTTTGCCCAGGTGATGTGGGCGGTGAGGGCTGTGTGTAGCGTGGTGAATTGCTGGTGGCTAAGGCCTGTTATAGGCTTGTGGGGCAACGGTTCCTCCGGTGCGGTGTTGAGAATATTTGTGGTTATTTATCCTCAATTTTTTGCCGCTGGTGGGGTCGTTGTTTAGTTGGTGGTTGTTACCCCTTATGAATAAGCCTCATAGGATCAATCGATGAAATGGTGTCAAGGTCTTTATTTGTGGTAGCCATAGGGCATTTCCTTTCATGAGGTATGACCCACACTACCCCAGGCTGATGTGATGTGCAATACTTTCAACTATCATAATTTGATCACTAGTAGGAATGCCAAACTCTAGTTCACAAGGGGCTCTGTAATGCTGGGGTCGGCTGCACGCTCCAGGAATAGCAAAACTTGTAGGACACCTGTGAGGGTCAAGGCTGTAAAAAAGTTTACTAATCTCGAATCGTGTGGTGGCTAAACAATCATTGTGCAAGTGAAGACGTGGCGATTTTTTACATTGGCCTCAG
This sequence comes from Rothia terrae, assembly GCF_014705925.2. NCBI lineage: Bacteria > Bacillati > Actinomycetota > Actinomycetes > Micrococcales > Micrococcaceae > Rothia > Rothia terrae. Next base: position 4,818 of record NZ_CP062962.1, on the reverse strand, counting down.
GTAGTCATGGGGTTGTGTTGGTAGGCGTTTTCGCCCCTGTAGCCATTGATTTTCTTTATTGGTGGAGCCTTTTACTGGTGAGATTCGTATGTAGTTTGCTCTCTCAATATAGGGTACATAATGTAGGTTATGTACCATAAAATGGGTTAAGGGAGTTCCACGCTGGCTTTCTGGTGGTGCGGGTCTCAAAAACGTCTTTTAGTCAGGAAGTATCTAGTTAGTGTCCAGCGAACTTGAGATAATCGACAGTGAACCATCAGAATTGATGGAAACCGACTCAACCCTGCCCAATTTCGTTAAACACCGCGAACACATCACCTCCTGGGCACTCTCCTATACCTCAAAAAATACTCAGCAGGCTTACCTGAATGATCTGAAGATATTCTGCGCCTTTCTGGATGAAGCAGGTGTTGATCTACTGCAGGTGCGCCGCACGCACCTGGATGTGTTCTCCCGAGTCCACGAAAAGACCACCGACTCCAACGCATCGGTCGCGCGGCGGCTGGCTGCAATCTCGGCCTTCTACAGATTCCTGCTACTGGATGAGGTGATCGAAAAATCCCCGGCCGACTACATCCGCCGCCCACCAGTAGACCCAGACTTCACCGCAACCCAAGCCCTCACCCAACGCGAAGCCCTCCGATTACTGGATGCTGCCACTGAGCATTCCCTGCGGGCCCAAACACTCGTGGATCTGTTGCTTTCCACGGGGCTGCGGATCAGCGAAGCTCTCAATATCAGGGAATCTGATATATCTGAAGGGCGGCTGCTGATTACTCGCAAAGGTGGAAAGAAATCCGCGGTGTATTTGCCTGAACATACGCTACGGAATCTTCGGAAATTGACCGCAACAACAGGGCTAGAGGTAGAGACTCAAGGAAAGACTGGGACTTCTCCCCTGGTCTTTATCACGCGTACCGGTAGGCCCTGGCAACGAAGCAACGTGGACGGCTTGCTGAGAAAACTAGCCCTAACCGCTAGCATCAGAAAAACCGTATCCGCCCACGTCCTGCGCCACACCCACGCCACCTTAGCCCTAGAGATGGGCGTTGCTCTACATCATCTACAAGATTCACTGGGACATAAAGACCCACGCACGACCAGGCGGTATGATCACGCGCGATCGAGGTTAGAGAACTCATCCGCGAGAATCGTCGGAACGATTTTTGAATGAAACTCAGGAGATGTGGCAGATACGTTCTTATGCCAGGGGAACTGGTTTAAAACGAAGTAGGACAAACCTCTACATTTCATTCGGAATCAACCTGAGATAAATCGGAAATCTACAGGGGCCAGTTCCACCTCTGGTCGAATACCCGTTTCAGCGTTTGTAGCTCTTCTAAAGACTCAGCAATAACCCTCTCTTTGAGGAGGGGAATCATGCAATGATTCCATACTGCTCGATGCGCATAGGGATCAGGGCAGAAAAGCAGAGCTAACAGACGGATCTGTAGTAATAGGTTTTCAATGGATATCACAGGATCTGAAGCGAAGTGCTTGATGATCTTCTTGACCAGTACCTGTGTAGTCTTTTTCAAAATCCGTTCGTCAAGGCCATCAGATTTATCTCGCGATAGGCGACTTGTAGTATTTCGCGTCTGCGGTTTCTGACAAGGGGCATTGCCTAGTTCCTTACTCCGTTCCTTTTTCACTAGTATCCACACGCTATCGGCGACTTCTGAGGCTACAAGCTCAATAACCTTATCTTTGGTTTCAAGCACTTTCTCCAAGACAGTTGCTAAAGCGGCAAGAATATCGCACCACAGATGATCAGCTACACGACGATGCTTTCCTTCCCGCTGTGTCAGTAGTTCTTCTGCGGAATCCCCGACCTGATCCGCTATCCACTGCATCTGCTCTAATTCAGTAGGATGCTCTATCAGCCAATCCACGATTTCAAGAGATCGATTAGCCTCAAAAAATGCATTGGCATCAGGACGACGCGGATCTGTCCTCGAAAGACGCAGGCTCCCGCTCTGTTTGGTGAGTGCGACTCGGGCCTTGCATCGTTGCTCTGCTGCAATCGCACTATCATTCTCTTGTTGGCTAGTGCGTTGGCCTGCTGGAACCCTCAGTGCTACAGCCCAACGTAAACGTGCTTTAGCGCCGTGATTGCCATGGCCGCACACACAAACACACCCATTACCTGTAGCGTGTTGGCAGGAACTGCTAGAACATTTGACCATAGACCCCTCCTATCTGGAAGACTTAGTCCACCAAGACTGCTTCGGCTAGTTTCTCAGCTACATCTTCAAATGAGGAGCCCTCGGTGTTGAGCCCTGATCGGGCCGCCAGGAGAGGGCTCATTTCAGCAAGTTCTTCATATGTGGTTTCATGCACGATTGGGATAACTCGATCAGAGCGTAACAGAGCTGAGAGTTCTTGTTCTGCAATGCCGGCCGCATCAACCCGTTTATAGAAGGACGGGGTGACGAGAATAATGCCTATTCGTGAGTTTTTCAGACCCTTGTCAATAGATCGGGTCAGAGATGTTCCGAGCTCGATATCTTTTTCGCTGAACCATACGCTTACCCCTAGATTTTCTAAGGCGTCGTGAAGTTCTTTGGCTGCTCCGGCACGGTCATCCCAGGCATGGCAAAGGAAGAGATCTCTTTTATCAGGGTATTTTTCTGCCTGTTTGACCGACTGCTCGTGTACCGGTTTAAGGGCCGTGTATTCGGTAGCTGATAAGGATACGGTGGATCCTTTGCGGAAGGATTTTTTACTGCTTGTGGAGGAGGAAACCCTGTTGCTCGTGGTAGTGCTGCTATAACCGGGATAGTAGTAGGAGGGATTGGAATATGAGGAGTAACCTCTATTGCTACATGCGGGGCAGTTTGCTCGTCCGCTTGCTGTTCGATGACCCTGAGTGGGTGCTGTACATTGCGCCATGTCACAATTATACGCATTTTTAGAATATATGTTCGGATTTGTTTCGATTGGATAGTTGGGTACTTATTCTCTGAACTACCTTCCTTATGCTCAAAAAATATTAAGAACAAAGAGGAGAGGTTCTGTGCCCTTATAAGGGCACAGAACCTCTCCTCTAGCATTTAAGATATTTCGCTACCACATAAAAGGCGTAGCCTATAAGTATGAGACTTAGGCTGATTTCACTTCTGACTGGGGAATTCCCATCAAAGATACTCCTAAGGCCTTAGCCAACTTGAGTAAAGTATCAAGCGTTGGGTTAGAAAGACCTCGTTCAATTTTGCTGATTTCGGCCTGGTCGATAGAAGTAATCGCAGAGAGTTCTTTCTGAGAATAGCGGTGAGACTGCCGCGCCTGATGTAGATAGGCACCAATCTCTGCACGTTCTTTTGCGAGGACTTCAACTTCTTGGGAAAAAGCTTGAGAAGCCATTTCAAAGACTTCTTGGGTTTCAGCGGACCAGGGGTTTTCGTGCAACTCGTAAGCGAAAAAATCATCGATACTTACTCGAGCCATCAGTATCTCTCCCTTTCTTTATGGGGTATAACCCATAAATATTATGGGTTATACCCCATAAATTTTCAATAGTTTACCTCCGCTTCTTCCTTTGTCTCTTAGATGCAGATACTGAAGCGCTTCCGTCCGACTTCTTCTGCCTGAGCTGTTGCTTCTGTTCAGCCTTATGCGAGGCTAAAGACGTCCGAGCCTTGGTAATCATCCTATTTTGAGTCTTAGCATTAGGATTTTTCTGCTTATCGTATCCATCTAAGACCAAGGCAATCTTGTTTCCCTCAAAGGTGCAGAAGACTCGTAAGGAGACCTCACGCCCCCTCAAATGATTAGGTGTAGAGTGTGCAGCCTCCTCTGAGACAAACTCTCGGTAAATCGCATCTAAGGACCTGCGAATACGAAATTCATAGAGGCTACCACCGAGGGCCTTTCCCCATTCGGTGCTGCAAATATTCATGCCTAATCGCGGAAGTACTTCCTGCAATCCTGCCATGAGCGTTGCCTGTTCAATAGGTTTGAGGGAGCGATAGAAGGCTCTAAATTTTTGATCATCTTCGATCTCTACAGTCCAGATTTTGGGTAGGTTACTCTGTGTCATCCGTCTTTCCACGTTGCATCTTGGTAGGGATAATGAGGTGTCTTTGTGGTTCTCTAATGATCGAAGTAGCTGTTATCTGCTGTTGCTTGCTGCGTTTGGCTCTTGAGGTAACTTCTGCGTTCGCGACGAAGTTGATCTTCGTACCCAATGAGATCAGCTAGTAAGACACGTCGGTGTCGGCCGACGGTCGTAAAAGGGATAGTCCCCGACTCAAGAATCTTAACTAGCGTAGGACGGGATATCTGAAGATAGTCCGCGGCTTGCTGGGTGGTGAGTTGGGTGTTTGTGGGGATGATGGAGACGCCTTTGTTTTGGTGTAGGGCGTCGACGATGGTGGTGAGGGTTTCGTAGAGGGCGAAGGGGATGATTTGTTTTTTACCGTCGGGATCTAGGAGGGCTGGGGGTGTTCTTTCTACTGTGCGAGGGGCTTGGTGGAGGAAAGAGACAAGTAGGTCGAGGTCTGTTTCGTTGAAGGTGGATGGTTCGAGAGTGATGCGTTGGTTGGTTTGGCTGGCCATGGTTGGATTTTAGCATTAATCGAAATATTCGAAATATAGGGTGGGGTGAAGACGAATCACCACATATACCAGCCCTACCTATCCAAAGATGCTAAATCCCAGCCCGCGCCCACAGACACTGGCGAGCAATACAGAAACCGATTAACGACCCACCATGATGGAAAAAACCACGATGCAGACAAAGAGCAGAAACAATCGCAGATGAACTGTTTCATCTGCGATCCCACTGGTGAGATGATCCTCATGAATTACCTTCCCTTT
>NZ_CP062961.1:0-53798 GCF_014705925.2 Rothia terrae | reverse complement strand
GCTGAAGCTATTGGGGAAAGCGATTTAATAAAGCGGATGCGGCCCAGTGTTGAGCATCTGTGCGAAACGACGTTGACCATGCTGGATAGGGACTACTGAGGAATATCGGATGTTTTTGATGCATTTTCCAAGCTCAACTCCAAACTTTGGAAATACCTACCTGTGGTGGGCATTTTCTTTGTCTCCTATATACGCAAGTAGCATATTGTTAAACTTATTCGCTGTCACTTAGGCATTACCTATGAATCTAATTGATGTCTATTCTCGTAGATTTCACGAACGGTCTTTATAAGGTTTGTTGTGGATAGATTTAGGATGTCAGGGCTTTTGATAAGCACAAGTTCGTCTTTTTGATTACATTCGAGACGATTATTTAGTTCTTATCAAAAGCTCTGACCGTTTAGCGCAATCCACCACAGATTTATTGAATGTTGTGCAAGAAATATGAGATAAGGGAGAGTAAATTCGATTTATCGATAATCCTTTGCTCAGTATAAAAATACCACAAGATGCATTCATATTCACCATTTTGGGTACAGTAGCGGAGTTTGAATGGGTAACCATGCGCGAACGACAAGCTGAAGGCATCGCTCTAGCTAGAGAACGCGGTGTTTATTCAAAGTTCCGTATTCTAAAACTTAGTACTGAGCAAATTGAATGGGCATGAAAAAGGTAAACGATGGTGTGCCGAAAACACGCATAATAAAAAATCTAGGTATCTGCCGTACCGCTTTACATTATGAATTGATCGGGACAGGCCGCTATCAACAATCAGGGAATTAAACTCTAACAATTGTTGCTTGGTCCACCCACCTAGCCAATAAGCTAAAGGCCGTCAACTGTTCCAACGCTATTTGTTCCTCATCATCCGTATTTTCATGCGAAGTATGCATAGCGGGGTTTCTAATACCTGAGTACAAACCTTCAGCAAGTGCTCGCGCACCTCGATGGATGCTCTGATAAGTAGGGCTACCATCATCGTCCATAAGACGCAATCGAGGTTTTCCCACTTTGGGGTCCTCTAATGAAAATGCTTGATTAAACAGATCAGTTTCAGAGACATCACGTCGCCCCAATTTCTTCTGAGCCTCGGCATTTACTTGGATTGCTGCATCCCTTACTGCTTGTTGGTAGTGTCCGCCTTCCCACAAGGATTGAATACTACCCCATACCCAAGGATGAAGGTTTGAAGTATCCATTTCAGGGGAATTATCTCCGAGGTTTTGGGTAAGTTCTTCTTCACGCTCTAATGCTACTTTTGCGCGGGAGGCTTGCTTGCGTAACCACCGGAAATCTTTGTCAGCGGCGGGTTTCTCCGATCTCCAACTGGGCATAGTTCTATCGAGAATTTGCTCAACCACATAGGCTCTTTCAGAAGCCTCTGTTGAGGGACCACGCATAACAGTTCCCAGATAAGCGACCCCAGGGGCTGTTTGGGGACGGACTTGAGCGGTAATTTCAAGAAATAGCTCTATTTCCATGATTGCCCATACTTTATTTAACTGCGTCATAGACCTATCTTAATAACAGCGACGATGGGTTGAGCAAAAAGCTATTATTCGTGGACCCATATTGTAAGCCGCTACGTTGGCACAGGGGCTAAACAGCACTGCTGTGCACCACATGGTGAAAGCCACTAAATACATAGGTCAGTCTCCGTCTTGGAAGATGAAAAGACGCGAAAGTTATCTTCCGCGTCTTTCCATAAGTCGTAAATCCTTATCGTTTCTTAAATAAATTTCTATGCGATGGCCAGCGAAGACAGATAGGGCTAGGGCAATTAACAACAGGGCACTGTGCCACATCCAGCCCCAAGCAGTGAGGAGTTCAATGACCTGTTCTGCGGTATTACCGAAAATATCTGATGCTGTCCTATTCAAAATAGGTTCCTATTCATTGGCTGAGTAATGCGGAGATACCACTAAGGAATGTTCATTCCGTAGGGGCTGTGTCCTATGTGTCTCATCACTACGCTAGGGGCGGGGGCTGACAATATAAGCCTTGATTCCGTGATGTCTCAAAAACGAACGATTTCGACACAGGCAGTACCGAAGGGCGCTGGTTTGCCCCGCATCACCGTCAAGCCGACGTTCGACCCTCGTTGCAACAGTTCAGCAGCCGCTGTATAGTTCAGTGTATGCTGACTATTGCTTCGCGCTTGGACGTGATGAACCGATTGGGTCGGGCGATGGCCGATCCCACCCGATCCCGTATTCTCCTGACCCTGCTGGGCGGCCCGGCCTACCCGGCCGCTCTCGCCCGGGAGCTGGAACTGACGCGGTCAAATGTGTCGAACCACCTCACTTGCCTACGGGACTGCGGAATTGTGGTCGCCGAACCGCAGGGGCGGAAGACCCGCTACGAGATCGTTGACGCCCATCTTGTCCAGGCGTTGAACTCACTGCTGGATACCACTCTGGCTGCCGACGAGAATGCCCCGTGTATTGATTCGGCATGTGACGTGCCCGGGTGCGCCACCGGAGAGGGGAACAGGTAAGTGGTAACTGGTCTCCTGGGGGCGGTTGGTCTGTTTATCGCCACCAATATCGACGACATCATCGTGCTCTCGCTGTTCTTCGCCCGTGGGGCCGGCCAAGCAGGGACCACACTTCGGATCCTGGCCGGGCAGTACCTTGGTTTCGCGGGCATCCTCGCAGCCACGATTCTGGTCACCCTAGGGGCGGATGCCTTCCTGCCCACCGAGGCGATCCCCTACTTCGGGCTAATCCCCCTGGCCCTGGGACTGTGGGCGGCCTGGCAAGCCTGGCGGGGAGACGATGACGACGACGATGACGCGAAAGTCAGCGGAAAGAACGTAAGCGTCTTGACCGTCGCCGGGGTGACCTTTGCCAACGGTGGCGACAATATCGGCGTTTATGTCCCGGTTTTTCTCAACGTGGATACCGCCACCGTTATCATCTACTGCGTCGTCTTTCTGATTCTGGTGGCGGGCCTGGTCCTGTTGGCGAAGTTCGTGGCCACCCGTCCACCCATCGCGGAGTTTCTCGAACGCTGGGAGCATGTGCTGTTCCCGATCGTTTTAATCGGCCTGGGTATCTTCATCCTCGTCAGCGGCGGCGCCTTCGGCCTTTAATAAACTCATCCCCCGTGCTCCTAGGGCCTCTCTAGGTTTCCTCACTGGCATCAACTGAACCGCCCATGTGCACTTGCCCACCATAACGATGGTCACGGACGTGTCTCGGAGGTACTTCTCCCGAATCCGATCCTTGATGTAGTCATCATCACTGCTGTGGATAATGTCGCCAGCCATGCTTGCCCCGATGCCGCGCGCGATGAGCACGTCTTGGTCATGATCGAAATCCTGAATGAATTGCTGCACCTCATACTCATCGTCGTGATGATAAGAGATAAAGCACTTCCGACGCGTGTGACTCCCCAAGCCCATGAACGTTCCTCCTCCAGACCTGCATCTGTACAAGCCACTACGCCAAGAATACAGATGGTACAGAACAGAACGACTTCGACTCACCGAGGGATTGATTCGCGACAGGTGCCTGTCGCGAATCAATGTGGCGTGATGATTTGCAAAAGTCCTTGTCCTCGGCCGGCACCTGAAAGCCGTCGAATTAGGCAACTACAACCTCCAGGGCACTCCACGAGGATCTCTGCTTCTGCAAGCTTGTACACAAACCGTTGCAACATGTGCGCCCCTCAGCCAGCTTCACGCATGCAGGATGCGCGCATCCCTCATCCTTGCTCTGATATCCGAAGAAGTCAGAGCAAACCGCTTAACCAGTTCCTGCTGAGGTCAGGGGGTTAGCATCAGCAGCCTCCTGTAGGTGGGTAGTTTCTCTAAAAGCTAACTGCCCCTAAGGGGGCAGGGGAACCGTGTATTGCTTACGGCCTGTCACCCTTTTTTCGTCGGCCAGTGGGGAGCTGTATCCCGGCTTTAGCTAGAGCGCGCTGGACTGTTCGGTTCGATACGCCGAACTCTGCCGCCGCTTCTTGAACAGTCGGGTATGTCTCTGTCTGGAAATAGGCATCGTCAAAGTAAGCCGCTATTCGGTATGAGACAGAGCGTCCTTGCGCCGACCGTTTTTTATTAGCCTTTGACAGTTTCGAGATCTCGGCTTGAGCGTATTCGCTGCCGCGTCGCACCAGTCATCCGATCTTCAAAAAGAGAAAAGACACCCTCTTTGCGCAACAATTCAGTCTGCCGCTCCAGGTTTTGACCCTTGGAACTCACACGGGCGTAGCCAACCTTTTCGCCAGACACACCCTCGGGCTGTTCGGAAATATCTAGAGGCAACGACACATCTGTTCGTTTATCCATAAACCTACCCTAGCGAACAGGCGTTTTTGTAGTTCACAATATGTTCGTTTGGGGTGTTGTCAGAGTCAAAAGTCGTTGGCACAGATTCCGAGAGTCATCCTGTCGCAATGCCCGGTTATGTGGATTTCGAGGGGTCCTTCTGCCGCGTAGGTAATACCCCAGTTTCTTTGCGCAGCGCCCGGTAGACGGTGGTGCGACTAACTCCCAGAACTTCGCCGATCTGAGCGACAGTCATGTCTTTTTGTTCGTAGAGTTTCCGTGCGGTGCGCAACTTATCCCCGGACAAGGAGGGCGGCCTGCCGCCGGTTCGGCCTCAAGCCCGGCGTTGGTCCGCTCCCGGATTAGGTCACGCTCAAACTCTGCCAGTGAGGCGAAGATGTGGAAGATAAGTCGCCCGCCGGAGGAGGAAGTGTCGATGTTTTCCTGCAGCGACCGAAACTCCACTCCCCGCTCTTGGAGGCCGGCGAGTTGATCAATCAGATGCCTAATTGACCGGCCCAATCTATCCAGGCGCCAGGCCACCAATGTGTCACCGGGGCGAAGTTGATCGAGCAACTTGTCGAGTTCGGGACGCGACTCCAACGATCCGGAGGCGGTGTCGGTGAAAATCCGGTAGCAGCCGGTCGCAGTGAGAGCGTCGTGTTGGAGTCGGGCGTCCTGGTCGCCGGTGGAGACCCGGGCGTAGCCGAAATCATGTCCCATACTCAAAAACGTATCAGAACCCGTGCGGAGGTCAGTGAATGGGCACATAGAATACGGCACTGTGTTGTGATACAAAAGTGTAGCGCGCCCACCTTTACGTATGGGACTATTTCGGAAACCGGGTTTTTGTGTCAGAAACGAAGCTTAAACGGTCGTTTGTGACACATTGAGCGACGGTGCTCAAAAGTAGGCTCATGGAGCTAACTTTGTGTGTCAAAAGTCTGCTTCAATACTAGATTGTCTCACAACCTATAAGACGCGGGCGGGTGAGTCTATGAGGAAAAGCCCGGCGGGACAACCCCCGGGCACATCTGCTAGCCAGTGACCATCACGATGGTCGCCGAGAAGAGCGGAAAAGGCCGCCTGGGAGTCAAAGCGCGGCAGACACAACCAATCAATGCTGCCCTGCCGGCAGACCAGGGCGGCCGTGTGAGTATCGGACAATAATGCGTAGTCCTCCAAGGGTCTGGACACAGGAGCTTTCCCCTTTCCTCAGTGGTGCGACCAGAGGGAGAAGAAACATCCACCCCGGTGCACCCGCTGCGGTGACAACGACCCATCGCCCGCAGCAGGTGGCAATCGTCACGGTTATCCCTCTTTTTCAGATTCCAGTCCTCGGGATCAGAAAAAGACGGGCACCTGTCATAGGTCAGTGAGCATCTGCTGCATCTGAGCGATCTCGGCCTCCTGGTCGTTGATAACTTGTTCGGCCAGGGTGATCGCATGGGGATTCTGGCCGTCAGCAACCTCGTCACGGGCCATGTCGACCGCACCTTCGTGGTGGGCGGTCATCTGCTCCAGGTAGAGGCGGGCAGCCTCAGTGCCCTGGGCTTCCTCAAGGGCTGTCATGTCCTCCTGGCTCATCATCCCGCTCATGCCACCCATCTCGCCGTGATCCATGCCACCCATCTCGTCCATGGTCCCCATGCCTCCAGAGTCGGTGACCGGCTGCTGGCCCCAGGCCTCGAGCATGGCGTTCATCCGATCAATCTCCGGTCCCTGGGCGTCAATAACCCCCTGGGCAAACTCCACGACCTGGGCGGGGATACCCTCCTTGGCCAGGAGCATCTCACTCATCTCCACGGCCTGCTGGTGATGGGGGATCATCATCTGGGCAAACATGATGTCCGCGTCGTTGTGATCGGCGGATATCTCCCCGTCCGCCTCAGTCGTCGCCGTGGTGGCCTCGGTCGTCTCAGGGGTAGTCGTCGCAGTGCTGGTGGCCGAGGTGGTGGCGTCGGTGTTGCCTGACTCGGTGGTCTCACCGCAGGCGGCCAGCGCCAGGGTGGAGGCCACGGCGAGAGTGGAAAGAACAAGGGTGCGCTTCATGGTGGAGCCTTTCAGGGTCATATGGGGGCAGTGGAGAGAAGTGGTGGATCAGTGGACGGCGGTGGATGCCGGAGTAGGCGTGGCGTGTTCCTCTTTCGACTCGGTCGGAGCCAGGTGAGCCGGATCCAGATCAATGCGGCGTAACAGCTGGGCGTTCAGGGCCACCACGATGGTCGAGGCAGACATCAAGATCGCGCCCACGGCCGGGGACAGCACAAACCCGATCGAGGCAAGCATTCCGGCGGCCAATGGCACGGCGAGGATGTTGTAGCCAGAGGCCCAGATCAGGTTCTGGATCATCTTGCGGTAGCTGGCCTGGGACAGCTCAATCATCGACAGCACTGCCCGCGGGTCATCACTGGCTAGGACCACCCCGGCAGATTCCATGGCCACATCCGTGCCGGCACCGATGGCGATACCGACGTCCGCGCGGGTCAGAGCGGGGGCGTCATTGACACCGTCACCGACCATGGCCACGCTCAAACCCCGGTCCTGCAGCTGCGTGACCTTGGTGTCTTTGTCCTGGGGCAGGACCTCGGCGAAGACCTCATCAATGCCTAGGTCCTGACCGACGGCGTGGGCCACCTGCTGCGCGTCGCCGGTGATCATCGCGACCTTCACCCCGCGGTCCTGCAGAGCTTTCACGGCGGCGCGGGATTCGGGGCGGATCTTGTCCTCGACGGCCACCGCACCGATGATCTGACCGTCGCGGACAATATGGAGCACACCGGCCCCACGCCCGGTCCAGGCGCTGGTGGTGTCGGTGAGCTCGGCCGGGATGGTGAGGTTGAACTCGCGCAGCATGTTCGGCCCGCCCACGAGGATCTCAGCGCCATCGACAGTGGCCCGGACCCCCCGGCCGGAGGCGGCGCTGAAACCAGTTGCACGGATTTGCCGACGGGAGGCCTCGGGATGGGCGGCCGCGGCCGCCACGATGGCGCGGGCCACGGGGTGCTCGCTGTCGGCCTCCGCGGCGGCGGCCAGGGCCAGCAGCTCGCCCTCGGTGACGCCGACAGCTGCTGCGACACCGGTGACCGCGTGCGCACCCTCGGTCAGGGTGCCGGTTTTGTCGAAGAGCACCACGTCGATGGTGCGCATCCGCTCGAGCGCCATCCGGTCCTTAATGAGCACCCCGGATTTCGCGGCCCGCTCGCTGGAGATCGCAATGACCAGCGGAATCGCCAGGCCCAGGGCGTGCGGGCAGGCGATGACCAGGACCGTGACCGTGCGCACCACGGCATCGTCCGGGTTGCCGATGATGGTCCACACCACCGCGGTGATCAGAGCGGAGATCAGCGCGAACCAGAACAACAACGCCGCCGCCCGATCCGCCAGGGCCTGGGCCCGGGAGGAGGACTCCTGGGCGTCGGCAACCATGCGTTGGATCCCGGCCAGGGCGGTGTCCCCGCCGGTAGCCTCCACCCGGATGCGGACGGTGTTGTCGGTGGCCACGGTACCGGCGACCACCTTGTCACCGGTGTCGCGGAAGACGGGACGGGATTCGCCGGTGATCATTGCCTCATCGAATTCGGCGGCTCCGTCGAGGATGGTTCCGTCGGCCGGCACCCGGGCACCGGCCCTCACCAGCACGACGTCGTCGACGACCAGCTCGGAGATGGCCACGGTGCGGGTGGTCCCGTCGATGACTTTCTCGGCCTCATCCGGCAGCAGGGCAGCCAGCGCGTCAAGCGCGGAGGACGCGGCCCCGAGAGCGGACATCTCCAGCCAGTGGCCCAGCAGCATGATGGTCACCAGCAGGGCCAGCTCCCACCAGAAGTCCAGCTCAAAACCGCCCAGCCCCAGAGTGGTGACCCAGGAGGCGACAAACGCCACGGTGATGGCCATGGCGATCAGGAGCATCATCCCGGGTTGGCGGGATTTCAGTTCTTTCCATCCGCCCTTGAGGAAAGGCGTTCCGCCGTAGACGAAGATAATCGTGCCCAGTACCGGGGGAATCCAGGTGGATCCGGGGAATGCCGGGAGGTGGTAGCCGAGCAGGTGGGCGACCATGGGGCTGAAAATAACGACGGGAATGGACAGAATCAGCGACCACCAGAAGCGGTCCCGAAACATTGCGGTGCTGTGTCCGGCGTGTTCGCCGTGACCATGAACGTGGTGGTCTTCGTCCAGGGCGGAGTGCGGGTGATCGTGGGGCATCGCCTGGCCGTGGGTGTCGGCATCTGCGTGGTGTTCGTGGCTGGCATGATCCGGGTGGTGGGGGTGGTCTGTTTCCGGGGCGGGGTGATCACCATGGTGATCACCGGAATGGTGGGGAGTGCTCATGACGTTCCTTTCGCTCAACCCGGTCGGGGTCGAGATGATGGGTAAAACTGATCAGGATAAGACGGTGTAGCCGGTCTCCTCGATAGCCCGGCGAACCATCTCCGGAGGTACGACACCGGTGACCGTGACGGTGGAAACACCACCAGCAGCGAGATCAACCTGGACGTCGTCGACCTGGGGAAGGGCCTGAAGGGCCTGGGTCACGCTTTTCGCGCAGTGCCCGCAGCTCAGGCCGGTGACCTGGTAGCTAGGGGAGGACCCTCCTGCTGACGAGTCGCTGGCGGCAGGGATGGAGGCGGTGTCGGTACGTGAGGCAGGTCCGCAACAGCTGCAGCTGTGGGAGGCCATCGGCAAGAGGCGGGGCGGGGAGGTGATCATGGGAAAGCTCCTACGGGTCGGTGGGATGCGGCGATGCTACTCTCTAGCATATACCCCAGGGGGGTATATTTGGAAGGGGTGGAGGGCACGGCCCTCACGCGGGGCAGGGTGCGGTCACCGAGCAGCCTCCTCACTGTCGGGAGGGGACAGCGGGAGGCGGAGGGTAAACACCGCTCCGCGACCGGGTCCGGGGGAGGTGGCGGTGAGAGTGCCGCCGTGGGCCTCGATCAATGCCTTGGAGATGGTCAGACCGATACCGGCCCCGCCGTTGTCCCGGCTGCGGGCGGCATCCCCCCGGTAGAAGCGTTCGAAGATGTGTCCGAGCTGGCCAGGTGGGATGCCCTCGCCGTCATCGGCAACGTGGATGAGCGCGGTGGACGCCCCCTGTCGGTGGACGCTGATCCGGACCTGCCCGCCGGCCGGGGTGTGCCGTAGCGCGTTCGACAGGAGATTGCTCATCACCTGGCCGAAGCGTTGCCGATCCACGAGCACCTGGGCGGTGTCCGTAATGGTCTCGACCTGTAAATCGACGCCTTTGTCAGCATAAGCTTCCCCCGCGGCAGCAGCGGCGGTATGGAGCAGATCCCCGAGCCCTTCCTCCGCCAGGTCCAAATCGATCCGGTGTTCCTGGGCCCGGGAGACATCGTCGATGTCTTCCATCAACCGGGTCAGGCGGGCGAGTTGGTCAGCCATGATCGTGTGGGTGGCATTATTCCAGTCCACAACCCCGTCCTGGAGACCATCGAGGTAGACCGTGAGCACCGATAAGGGGGTGCCCATTTCGTGGGCCAGATCAGAGAGCATCTGGCGGCGGACCTGTTCGGTGTGTTCCAGCCGGTCGGCCATGGTGTTGAAGGCATGCGCCAGGGTGGTGACCTCGGGGCCTGCTTCTCCGGCGGGCACGCGGATACGGTAGTTGCCGGCCGTCAGGCTGGTAGCGGCGCGGGTGAGATCCTGCAGGGGGGTGCGCAGGCGACGCGATAACCACAGGCTGGCCAGCAGGGCGCTGATCAAGGCGGTGGGCAGGGCGACGGCCAGGGTGATCAGGTTGGCGTCCCGGTAGGCCTGCTCGGCATGGAACAGCTCCAGCGAGGGGTCCTCCTGGCCGGTCATCAACATATGATCATGGAACAGGGTCGGGCCCACCATCGTGGCCACGGCCGCGGCCACCAGCAGGCTAATCACCACGACCAACACCTGGGCGGCCAGGAAGCGGAAGGTCAGGCCGGGTCCGTGATTCATGGCTGCCCCACCCGGTAGCCCACGCCACGCACAGTGTCGATAAACCCCCGGCCCCGGGTGTCGGTGCCGAGCTTGCGACGCAAGTTACCGATGTGGACATCGACGATGCGTTCATCACCGACCCAGGTGGTGTCCCAGACCTCGGTGACCAGGTCGTGGCGGGTCAGCACCTGGCCGGGGCGCAGAGCCAGGGCAAGCAGCAGCTCGAACTCCGTGCGGGTGAGCTCTACGGTCGTCTCCCCCACCCGCACCTGATGGGCGACGGGGTCAAGGATGAGGTCACCAACGATCAAAGGGGTGGTCACCTGCGGTGGGGTGGTGCTGGTGCGCGGGCGGCGCAGCACCGCATGCACCCGGGTCACCAGTTCCCGGATGCTAAAAGGTTTGGTGATGTAGTCATCCGCCCCCAGGGTCAAACCGCTGATCTTGTCGTCCTCGCTGCCACGCGCGGTGAGCATGAGGATGTAACAGTCCGAGAAGGTGCGGATCCGTCGGCACACCTCCAGGCCGTCGAGTTCGGGTAGCCCCAAATCCAGCACCACAACATCGGGGGAAAAGCGACGGGCCTCGTCCAAGGCCTGGGTGCCGGTGTGCGCCTGGCGGGTATCGAACCCGGCCCGGATGAGGTAGGAGGCCACCATCTGAGCCAGGGGTTGTTCATCATCGACGACCAGCACCCGCCCCGGGGGCGTGGCGGTGGTCGGTGTGTAGTCAGCCATAGACCCCAGTATCGCTCCGGCCAGGGGGGAATACCACCCTCGCTCAGTGCCCGGCGGGGAAATCTTCATCAAATCTTCAAACATCACCCTTCAACCGCCGTCACCCCTGTGCCCCACCCCGGGCCGGCGGCATCGCCTCCACTGGTCGGTTCAGCAGGCGCCAGCAGGGATTTCACTGCCTGCACCGCATACCCGGGGCGGATAGAAGGACATCGCCCACGGCTGTGGGGTGGTGACCCAGCCCACCGAATTCACCCCCTTTTCGCCCTGTCATAGTGCTGTGAGCAGGGTTTTTGATTTCTAGTCCGTCAGGCACCCGTGTTAGAAAAGGTACGGCATCGACCTTGAGGCGGTGTCTTCTCACGGTCTTACCACGATCCAAGGAGATTGACGTGAAACGAGCAGCGATCGCAGCCGCCGCCCTTGCCCTCGCCCTCACGGGGTGTTCGGCCGCCGACCCGGAACCCACCGCCGACGGGACGGTGTCCCAGGATACATTCCTGACTACCCATGGTCTGGCCGCCATGGACGCGGTGGAGATCATTGATCACCTCGACCGGCAGAAGGTCACTGAGCGTCCCACGGATCTAATCGCCTCAGTGCGTGCCAATGAACTGCTGCTCTCGAGCGATGACCAGGAAGTCGTGGTCGATCTTCCCGACAATCAGACGTATGTCTCGATCGCACCCTATCTCACCTCCACCCACGACTGCTTCTACCACAGCCTCACGACCTGCCTGGGGGAACTGGACAATGAGGATATCCAGGTCACGATCACCGATGAGGCTACCGGTGAGGTGCTGGTGGACGAGGCGACAACCACCTTCGACAATGGGTTTATTGGCTTCTGGCTTCCTGATGATACCACCGGCCTGATTGAGGTCAGCTACCAGGGGCGTACCGGCACCACGGAGTTTTCTACCACCGACGACGGTGCCACCTGTGTCACAGACCTGCGCCTGACGTGATGGCTCAGCAGAGTCCTCACCTGCGCCTGTCTCCCGTATCACTGAAATCTTGCACCAAGAAAGGTTAAATCATGACAAACGCGTCTTCCCGACGACAGTTTCTGCTCGGCGGGCTCGTCCTCGCCGGCACCGGGGCCCTGACCGCCTGCACCAGCAACCCTGGACCCGCTGCCTCGGCATCAGGTTCCTCCCTTCGCCCCACTCCCACCCCCACTGCGCTCGGTGAGCCGACGGTGCGCCGGACACTGACCACCCGGCCCCTCTCCCTGGATATCGGCGGCATCGAAGCCAAGACGTGGGGGTACGTCTCTGACACCGGGGATGCGGCCATTGAGGCCACCGCCGGCGACGTCCTCCAGGTCGATATCACCAATGAACTGCCTGAGAGCACCTCTATCCACTGGCATGGCATCGCACTCCACAATGCAGCCGACGGTGTGCCCGGCATGACCCAGGACCCCATTGAACCTGGCGAGTCTTTCTCCTATGTTTTTGAAGTCCCCCACGGTGGCACCTACTTCTACCATTCCCACACCGGCCTGCAGCTTGATCGCGGCCTCCACGCCCCACTGATTATCCGTGACCCGCAAGACGCTGAGGACCAGGACGTCGAGTGGACCATCGTGCTCGACGACTGGGTCGATGGCATTCAGGGCACTCCCGACGATGAGCTCGACAA
The DNA here is from genome assembly GCF_014705925.2 of Rothia terrae. NCBI lineage: Bacteria > Bacillati > Actinomycetota > Actinomycetes > Micrococcales > Micrococcaceae > Rothia > Rothia terrae. The sequence continues at coordinate 41,204 of NZ_CP062961.1, read as the reverse complement.
GCTCACCGGGATGGGTTCGGGCGACCATAACGGGGGGATGGAAATGGGCGACCATAACGGGGGGATGGAAATGGGCGACCATAACGGGGGGATGGAAATGGGCGACCACGGCACCCCGGACCGGGTACTGGGCGGGGATGCCGGCGATGTGATGTATCCGCACTACCTCATCAACGGACGTATCCCCCGTGCTCACCGGACCTTCGAGGCTCGCCCAGGCGACAAGGCCCGCCTGCGGTTTATCAACTCCGGCGGTGACACCATCTTCAAGGTGGCCCTCGGTGGTCACCGCATGACCGTCACCCACACCGACGGCTTCCCTGTCCAGCCCTGGGAGACCGAATCGATCTACCTGTCCATGGGCGAGCGTGTCGACGTCGAGGTCATCCTCGGCGACGGCGTCTTCCCGCTCACGGCTTTGGCGGTGGGTAAGGACGACCGCGCCTTCGCCGTCATCCGCACTGCCGACGGCCAGGCCCCCCGCCCCGATGTCGACTTCCCCGAGCTGTCGTCCACCGGACTGCTTCTGTCCTCCCTGAAGCCAGCAGACCGTGCACTCCTGCCCGAGGGCACACCAGACCGAGAAGTCAGCATCGACCTGGGCGGGCAGATGATGCCGTATGAATGGAGCATTCTCACCGACGGCCAATCCTCCTCCGCGACCGTGCAGGAGGGTCAGCGCCTGCGGATGGTCATGCGCAACAGGACCATGATGCCCCATCCCATGCACATCCACGGCCACACGTGGGCGCTGCCCGGCAGCGGCGGGCTACGCAAGGACACCGTCCTTCTCCGCGGGGGTGAAACCATGATCGCCGACCTGATTGCTGAGAACCCCGGTGAGTGGGCATTTCACTGCCATAACGCCTATCACATGGAAACCGGGATGTTCAGCTCGCTTCGCTACGAGTAACCCCCACAGTAGGGTTGAGTGCCGAGGTGGGCAGAGTCGCTGCAGACCACCCATCGGTCAGCACGGTGACCTTCCTCGGTGTTGTGGTCTTCCGGGACAACCAGAATACCGTCTTCTTCCCCACCGCCCGGCCGCGGTGTTCCTGAGGGAGGTCACCGCCGATGACATCCTTGATGTCGCCCTGCCGCTGGCCGAGGAGGCACCAGCATCATGACCGTTGATGTGATGGCGCAGTTGGCGATCGGCCAACAGTTCGCCGACGCCGCGGCCACCGGGTCACTGATGATCGGCCTCCTGGCTGCGGCAGCTGCAGGTCTGATCTCGTTCGCTTCCCCGTGCGTCGGGTGCTGTTGCAAAGTTGGGCGGAGAGCAGTGAAGACTCAGTTTCTCATTCCCTGATCGCCGCTGCGTGTGGGCGTTCTCAGGCCGTCTCGAAGACCCGGTTGACGATCACCGCGTCCGGGTTCGGTTGCCCGTAGGCAAACATCGTGCCTTGCCCTTTCCGCAATGAGTCGCCTCCATCCCTTTCCACGTCCGATATGCAGATGTCCGGTTCTTAAACGCGCCTTTCGGCCCGAGGATCCGCTTCAGCCGACCATGGTCGCCTTCCAGGATATTGTTGAGGTATTTCACCTGCCGGTGTTCCACTGTTGGCGGGCAGATTCCCTCTGACTTCAACTCGGCGATTGCCTTGGCTAGGGAGGGTGCTTTATCGGTGTTGATCACTCTGGGATACCCGGCTGACGCATTGGATCTGAGGGCCTTGGCCAGGAAACGCTTCGCTGCGACCACGTTCCGCTTCGGAGAGAGGTAAAAGTCCAGGGTCTGGCCACCGGCGGTGCTCGCCCGATAGAGGTAGCACCACCTGCCGCCGACCCCTAAGAAAAAAGCACACAAGACGCCCCCGCATCAACAACACCCCCAGGGGGAATGAAGACAGTACACTGGTCACCGCCGACCAGTACCCAAGCGATGAGACCCCGACGCCACGGGGTCTCAAACTCTACCCGGCCCGTTGCACCTTAAAAATGTTGGGCAGGCTGGTCTAGGGTTAGGCTCCACTCCTCACACACCCTAGACACAACCCATGATTCCAAAGTCACCGACAACTCCCCTATTCAATGGAAGCCTCATGGTTCTTCTCACTAGAAGCTAAAAACCCTCCTGAAATCAGTGCCCCCCCCTATAGTGGCACCATAGGAGGCCTAAAGGACAGTAGCGACAAGGCCAAAAAGAATTCGGCAGCAACTTTTCTACATGTTCGAGGGCGCAAACACCGAGGTGAGGTCATATCTTGTAATGGCGCTTGTCGAATCCGTGATCGTAGCGTAAAAAAGGGATGCTGGTGGCGCTGTCTAACTTATTTTAGACAGGGCTACTAGCGTCTTTAGTAAGAATCAATGACCCTATTCGATACCTCCGACGGTATAGACCATCTTCGGGCCTGACCAGAACTGAAACTTACCGAACCCAAAGTCCAGTTGTTGACCACGATAATCGTTGATTTTCGTTTCGAGACTTTGAAGTTCTTCACCCGATACTCGGGCGTTATATTCAAGGGTGCCGCAGTCAGTGGTATGGATGGCTAAGTTTTTCGAGGTTGCTACGGTGCGTTGTTCATAGTAGTTGGCATGGTCTATGGTGCATGAGCGCATGGTGTAGTGGGTTTGGTTGTATTTGCTGATGAGTGGGGTGGAGAGCATGAATAAGACACCAGCAAAAAATAAAACGATTAATACTCTAGCCACATACGTACCCCAGGTTTTAGGTTGTTTTTCTTGCTCGTTCACTATTCCATGTCCCTTTCAAAGCCACTACCAATAACGGCAATTCTATTTATCCTCATTAGAACCCTCCACATGAGCTACAGCCGTATCAACCCCGACAAGACCGACCTCACCAGCTCCCAGCTGAACATCAGGAGCCAACGAAGAGGCACCAATAATTGACGGTCCTTCAACAGCTTTTAGCTGAGAAACTTTAGGATGCGAATTAACCGCTCCCTTTGCTGAGTTTTCAAGACCCTTGATTAATGCTTGGTCCCAGCTATGTTGTTCAGGTTGTGGGGTGAGAGCATACGTCGAAGCACCGTTGCCCCCCCCGTCAAAAGTTCTCTCCACAACAAAGGATCATGACCCGCAAAAGCACACACATTGACAGCCCAACCAGCACCCACCTGTGAGACCAGCTGATCAGGAGTGATGAACCCCGCGGGGGCTTAATGATAAGCGCGGACCTCGAAGATTCTAGACCAGCCACCTGCACAAAGTCTGCCTAGGCGGTTTGAGTTCAGAGGTGAGGGTACTAAAAGAATATAGAAAAGGACGCTGGTGGTTCCGCCTAAGATAAGTTAGGCAGGACTACCAGCGTCCTTGAACTAGCTATTAGGTGCAAAGAGTGTTTGCCTAGTGGCTCAGGTCTAAGCCTTCGATGCCGGCAACATCGGTCGCCGAAAACGGAGTCTGCCAGACGCCGACATACACCGTCACTTTCTGACCTTTAAACCCTCGGATGCGATCGACAATTTCTTGGTCTGTATGTCCTTCATTTTTTCCAATGAACCTTAGATCTGAACAGTCTGGACTCTGGATGTAGATATTAGAGGAAGAACTATAAGATTTTGAACCGCTACGCTGTGCTACAGCTGCGGTGATAGTGCATTGTTGGGGGTGATTGAAGGCACGATTGATGGTACCTGAGAGAACGACGTGTGAGATACCGTAGACCACGGTTCCTATCAGAATAAGTGTCAACGGCAAATGAACTAACTTATCTATCAACGTCAGCTTCTTTTTCTTCCCCTGGACAGAAGAATGTTCTTTACTCATTAGTGGTTCCCTTCTCATGGTGATAAATACTCGCTGCCGAAACCTCAACACCTGAGGCGCCCGCGCTCAACATCGCGCTATCACGTGCCATACCAGCATAATCCACGCCACTGCTGACCGGCTTAGCTTCAAAAGAGACGGATTTCAAGGACTCCACCGGATGACTTGAAGAAGCACCACCCTTAAAAGTTTCCTTTAGACCCTCTTGCCAGGCTTTGTTGAAATCCCATCCCACACCATCATAAGTAGAGTCGCGGAAAGACTCATACTGCGGTGAATACGTCATGGGCGCACCGGAGTAGGAGACCACACCATTGGTAAAATTACCGACACCCTGAGCAACTTCGGAGCGAATCTTTTGTGAAACCCCACCGGTTGCTTCCCAGCCGAACTGAGTCAACCGATTATCAACATACTTTGAGACAGGTTTCGGCAACACAGCATTCGACACCGCCGGAACACCCCAAGCAGCCACCAACCCCTTACCCGTAACATGATGACCGTCCGTTATATACGTCAACGTTGTATCCGTACCCGCCTCAACATAGGCAGCAACACCCTCACGAGCACCAGCAGAACCTACCTTAGAGGCAAGAGAAGAATACCGTTGAGCATTACCCATCAAACTTTGCTGGGTTCTTTTCAAACCGGTAACAATTTTCGGTACCGCGTTCTTCGTTGTAGGATTCGTCGCTACATTCCTAAAGACCTGCGACATCTGCTGATTCACAGCACCGGCCTGAGTGCTGTATTTAGAGGCGATAGAAGTAAAGATTTTTGACCCGACTTTGGTAGCAAGACCGGCAACACCTGCACCGACACCACCGGCGATACCACCAATAGAGGCGCTTTTAGCGATTTTCTTCCAATCAAGTGGTTCACCGGAGAGTAACTGTGAGCCGATTTCGATACCGCCGGACAGCGCCATGCCGGTGAGAATACCCCAACCAATTGGTCCGGATACTGCCAGGGCTGCTACACCGACTGCTGCAACACCTAGGGCGATCCAGCCTGCGTTGCGGTCGGCGAAGTCGGCGAGGCCCTTGCCCATGCGTTCGATGGCGCGGGCGGAAGTATCTTGGCGGTACTCCCGGAACTCAGCTGCTGTCATCGGGGACAGACCCCACGGATCCACCTGTCCTACCGGGTCATTACCAGCAAAAGCGTAGACATTGCCAGCCCAACCAGCACCGACCGGAGAAACCAACGGATCAGGGGACATAAACCCACGAGTGGTCGCATCATAAGCACGCACACCCAGAATCTCCAACCCGGCCACCTGTACAGATCCAGCACGGGTCAGGCCAAGACCAGGTACACCAGGGATACTGCCGGTGGTGAGGAGTCCTTGAGCATCAGAACTAACATCACTACCAACACCAGAACCCGTGGTGAACCCAGCCACGACCGGGGACAGACCAAAAGGATCCACCCCACGTCCACCCACAGCATCCAGGGACGCTAAAGCACCCAGCGACACAAGGGTGTTGTTCACACCCAACACGGTAGGGGTGAAAGCCACCGGATCCCAGGTCAGGGTGCACATCATAGTGGGTGACCCAGCATTAGTACCGACGCTACCGGTTGCCACAGCAGCAACCTGACCCAACGCGTCATTCCACAGGTACACCGCGTCCCGTTCTTCGCCGATGATTTCAGCCAGTAGTCCTACCGGTGAATACGCATAGGTGCTCACCGCACCGGTGTGATCGGTGTGTTGTACTCTACGACCCAACCCGTCATAAACATACTCACTCACACCCACCTGTGAGTCTTGCAGGCGTACTAGTTGACCGGCATCATCGTAGGTGTATTCACGTGTTACACCAGTAGTAGTTTCCTCACCGATGAGAAACCCAGCAGTGTCATAGGTGAAACGGTGCGTACCGTGATCAGTCATCACCGCGGTGAGTTGGTGTGCATCATCATAAGTCAACAGGCGCAGACCATCTGCGGTGTCATCAACACCGATCACCAGACCTTCAGCATTGTAGTAGGTAGTGACGGACTGCTGCTGACCATCTACGTGGCGGTGTTCGATAGTTGCCCACCCACCGTCAGTGACATAAGAAGCATCAGCCTCTTGCGCACCGCCGGTGGTGCCTGCTTCAACAATGGTGGGCACGGTGTTGAAGGCACGCAGTACCGCCCCGGTGTGATCGGTGATGTGAGTCAGGTGCGCATCTTGGTCGTAGTGGTAGGTCAAGGATTCAAGCACTGAGGGGACTGACTGGCTCTGACCCTTTTCACCAACGGCGTTATCAGCACTGTGGGTGCGCATGAGCGTGGTGAGTAAACCGGTGTGTTGGTCGTAGGTGTAGTCAGTGGCTTGCCCGTTGACTACCATGTGTGAGCGTGCCCCGTCAGGGGTGTAAGCAATACGTACCTGTTGGTCGGTGATAGTAGCACCAGCTGCATCTTTTCTAGTAGTGGTACGCTCAATCAGCTGACCCAGGCGGTCGGTGGCCAGGGTGTGTACTACCGGGGTGCCGGTGTTCTCATTTGTGAGTGATGTTCCGGGTTGGGTGTAATCCAGTACACAGGTGGTGCGAGCACGTACATCTCGTTCTACCCGTGAGACCAGGCGCTGGTTGAACCGGGTGGTTGCTAGTAATCCACCGGCATCGTAGGTGTAAGCCAGCTCATCCCCGTCAGGGTTTGTGGTCGAAAGTAACCGACCAGCGGCGTCGTAGGTGCCTGTGGTGCGGCGGCCTAGTGGGTCTACTGTGGTTACTAGTTGACCGGCAGCGTCGTATTCGTAGGAGGTCACCGCCCCGTTGGGTGCGGTGATAGTGGCTACCTGACCAGACCCTACGAAGCGCTCACCGCCTGAACCAAATGCACATTGCCATTAGACACCGCATAACCACGACCCACACTTAGCTCCACCGGCGCCTTACGCGGAATACGCGCACCCAACAAATCACCATCAAGATCAACATTAGGCTGCAACAAAACGCCACACTTGGCCTTACGCAGAGTCTTCGTCCAGTGACTGTACAGCGTACGCAACTCATCTGAACGCCCCGCTGCAACAATACAAAGACCAGGTACAGGCGAATCTACCAACCCAGCGATTGATTTATCATTATCTGCAAAGCTATCGGCATCATCAATTAACAACACCACAGGCCCTGAAGCTAAACGTAACTGAGCCACCAAAGCAGGAACCTCATCATCACCAACTGCCAAATGATCAAAATCTTCTGAGGCAAGAGGCGAACGACGTGAACAAATAGCCCACACTTCTGGAGTCTGCCCAGCTTCACCTGTATGTGCTTGCTCCACCATATTGCGAATAGCGAGCAACAACGTTGACTTACCTGAACGAGCAGTACCCGCAATAAGGATGTGCTCACCGTGGTAAGTTTCCAAAAAGACAGGACTCAAATCCTGCTCACCCAAACCAACAGGAATACGCCAAGGCTCACCCGACAAATCAGCATGAGCTCCAAGTTCACTCACCGTCACCGCATCGGGAAGCTGACCAATAACATCAGCCTTAGTGACAGCATCAGGCCACAACTGTTGTACCTTCACAACAGCCTCTTCAAACCTGATATCAGGGGTTGCCACATGCATCTGCAAAAGTTGCTCCACACTCACACAACGTCCTGCAACAGAAGCGGGAATATTCTTACCCTTAACACCTTGACCGGAGTAGTCATAAGTATCAGCCAGTTTGAACAGCCACTTCTGAGTAGTGACCTCATCCATTGCCATCGGAATAGCCTTCGAACGCGGAGTTGCCACCGCAAAATGCATACCGAGTGATGCACCTTCGGCGTAAGCACGATAAAGCATATTGAGCAGAATCTGACCATCATAATCATCAAATTCATCACGCAAGCTTGCAAGACCATCAATGAGAATCAACATAGGCTTCTCATCTCCAGCACTGGCACGACGACGCTCTAATTCAGTTTGTAAAAACCTCAAAAAACGTGCACGTTGTTCTTTTGCACGTCCCCCATGCCCTACATACGCAACAGTATGCGGTAGCATCTGCAGGTCTTTAAGACCGCCAGCTCCCACATCAAGAACCAGCAGATCAAGTTCTGCAGGAGAACGCTGTGCAGCAGCGACTAAAGCTAAAGATGCCAAAGCTGTAGTGGTGCCACTACCAGGAATACCCACCAGCATGAGGTTGCCCCTGCTCACATCCCAACCAGCCGGAATTTGACGCTGATACTGAGGTTGATCGGCAAGCGCAAAGTTCAACTGATTACCGTTAAACGATCCCACTGGCTGCTGAATTTTACCCAGGTCAGTCACAATCGGCGCTGAGAACCCATCGAGAGCTACACGTTCTCCCAGAGCTTCTGGCCAGACCTGACGCGGTGCTGAGATGCCCAGCTCATCATGAGCTGAACACACTGCATCAATCAACAGATCTAGGTCATTCTCCTCAGAGATAACTTTCGGTTTTTCAACCAAAGATTTTTGGGGAACCCCAAAGATGCTGGATTCTCGAAGTTCAAGCTGGGTAGCGCCTTCGATTGGAGTTTGCCCCGTGACCAACGCGGTTTGCACAGCAGAGATATCTTCTTGCCCAAGCTTCACATAGGCGCGCCCCATCTGTGTGCGTTCAATAGCTGAAGCATCTGGCACACCAATAACGTTTGATGAATCCTCTTTACTTTGTACACGCAACGCCACGCGCAAGTTAGTATTCGCTAAAATATCATCGTTCACTACACCGGCAGGACGCTGAGTCGCAAGAATCATATGTACACCGAGGGTACGACCAACAGCTGCGACGTTGACAAGTGACTGTAGGACCTCAGGGAAGTCTTTTGCCAGCATCGCGAACTCGTCAATGACAAGGAGGATGCGTGGCATAGGTTCGGCGGGGTTAGTGGCCATATAGTCTTTGATGTTGTCCACGCCTTCGCCCGCTTGTGCGAAGAGGACCTGGCGCCGATGCATCTCAGCATCCAAAGCGCGCAAAGCGCGATCTGCCAGCTGCTCGTCGAGGTTGCTGATGGTGCCTATAGTGTGAGGTAAACGCTCACATGCTTTGAAAGCAGCACCACCCTTGAAGTCAATCAAAATGAAGTTGAGGTCTTCGGGAGAATTTCGTGCGGCAAGACCAGCGACGAAAGTACGCAAAAATTCACTCTTACCTGAACCTGTGGTACCGCCGACTAGACCGTGTGGACCATCGCGCACAATATCCAGTACCACTTCACCGTCATCGCCTACACCGATTGGAGCAGAAATGCCGGTACGTTCTCGCCAAAGTTTCTGCACTTTTTCTGACTTCGCAGGCGCTAAATCAAAGAGTTCAGGAGCACGCACCAACCGCGGCAACGCAGCACCAGGGACCACTAATTCAGGGTCATCAAAGTGTGCAAGCCGCATAGCGGTTTGCTCGGCCTGTTCCAAATCTACACCGGCAAGTACTGCGTCTTTAATAAGGGTGCGACTTTCGGGTTCAAAGATATCTGCCTCAGCATCTTCACGCACACGTACAATGCTGGTGCAGGATGCGGGGAGTTGCTCTTCAGAACTTGCAATGACGATACCTGAAACAGTGTGATCAGCCTTTTGAGAGCTGGACCCTAATGAGCGTGTGGGAGTTTCCCGTCCGTATCCAAGCAGTTCACGCGCTGGAGCATCCCGCCCCTCAGTAAGGACCTCCGAGTCAAGGACCAGCATCACAGCAGGGGTAATAAAATGATCGATACCTTGATGGAGAGAACGTAGCATTTCAGTGCTACGGTGACGACCCGATGCCATCCATCGCCCGCCGTCTACGCTACCTGCTTGGCGAGTATGAGGTAGCCAAGACGCCCACCCCCAGTCGTGTTCCTTACCTTCATCGCAAAAGATACCAAAGGTAAGGTCTGCAGGACCTACATGAGTTGCTAGTTGCACAACGAGGCTACGCGCTAGAGCAAGACTTCCTTCGCGTTGACCAACGATACCTACAACGCCGCCTCTATTGAGGTTTGCCATGAGCGGTGCACCGCGCAATTCAAAAGCATCATAGGTTTTCTGTACTTCGTCCTCGAGAGTGGTGCTCGAACGTTTATCAAGTTCGGGTTTCCAGTCCCGGTTACCTGTGCCGATGCGTGCAAGCAAGAAATCTGCAGATTCAAATCTACGTTGCCAAAGTTCTGTAGAAGGTAGGGAACTACGGCGCATGACCGTCGCGTTATCGGGTGTTAGCTCTTGCCGACGAGACCGCTCAATAGTTGCTGCCTTTTCGAGGTCCTTCTTAAAATCCTCAAGCGCTTTTGCGAAACGTTCCTCTTCAGCCGCAAGTTCTTTTTTGTAGCGGTGTTTCCCCTCAAACCACGTTGCAATCATTACTACAGGACTCAGCAGAGCAAAGGCTGCGTACCTAAAACTCCCCATAAGCATGACCATAGCCCCGGCCATCACCAGAGGTGCTAACACCATAGCAATATTAAACTTTGAATTTTCTTTGACGTTCTCACGCTTGGGTGGAGTGACTGCACCAGGCAGGCTAGGAAGCGACGGACGCGGCGGACGATTAAAAGGTGCTGTTCGATTTGGCGTGAGGTTGTGCAGACTACCTGGGGCCGGTGCTGTAAATTCGTGGAGCATGGGTTGAAACAGCAAGGTTGCTCCACCAGCTTGAACTTCAGTGGGTTCACTAATGACAACAGGGGTATCCGACTCTACCTTTGTGCCCTGCACATAGGTGCCGTTAGTTGAACCGCTATCTGTAACTTGAAGGCCTTCATCAGTGAGAGTTGCGGTGAAGTGCTCCCACGATGCGCTCTCGGTGCTGAGTACTACATCAGCTTGGTCAGAGCGCCCAAAAATCATGGGCCGTTTGCGAGTTACAGGTTTTATTTCACCTGATTGCAGACCACCACTGATACTTACTACCCATCCCGGTAACGTAGGGGTACCGTTCAACGGGAAACGTGAGATACGGGAACCCTCAAGCAGAGGCAGTTTCTCAATAAAGTCCCCCGCTTTTACAACATGCGTATCAATATACAGTGAGTCTTCTGCATCCAGTTTTGGTCCACCAACGGTTGCAATGAGTTCACACAGCGTTGTGTTTCCACGCCAACTGTCGACTTCTACGGTTCGATTCAACGAATCAATACTTATAAGAACGCGCATGAGGGGTACTTTCTAAATGTCGAAAGGTGTGGGTGATATGAGCACCCTTGCTGGGAAACACCAGAAGGGCCATTGGATTATGCTTGTGCAAACCACACGAGGTGAGAAGGTGCGTTAGCGTCCGCTACGCGCATCTCAACATCTCCAGCATTTGCGGATAATAACAGGGGCGCATCCTGAATCACGTGGTGCTGAGCGAAATCCATATCAGCGCTAGTAATACCGTCTGCAGAAGAAAGTTTCAGGTCATTCAACGATGATTTGACGTCCTGCGGCGCAATAGATTCAGCATGCTCAGTAGCTCGAACTAAAGCTACAAGTGCATCATGGCTTCTAGAATCAGCACTGGCCGCAACATCGCTGAACTTTTGGTCACCCATAACGCTCATCGCGTCCTTGGATTCGCTGAGGATTTTGACCATCTGAAGATAAGCGGACATGGAACGACCTTGCCCATCAGATTGAAGTGCTACAGAGTCACCAGCATTAAACCCTATACTTTGGGCATTAATAACCGTAGATTGGTTATCTTTCATAAATACGTCATTAAAAGCCGGACTTGTGGCCTGGGGGCCCAGAACAATCTGTGTTTTCAGTCCGGCTTCTTGCAATGCTCTCGTTAGTTTTGCCTCTTGGTACGCACTTGCATCTACGAAGACGACAGTATCAGAACCAGCTTCAGCAGTATCTTTGACGAGACTTTGAGAGAACGTGTTAATGTCAGTAAACCCATTAACGCTCAGGGTGCGCTCGGCAGGAACATCAATACCTGCAAACCCTTCTTGGTCAATTCTGATGATGCCTTTTCCGCCAGGGTGCTCAGCAGACAACACATCGTTAAGGGACTCTGTTGAGGGCTGGAGGGACCGAGCATCGTCAATAGAATTTTCATAGGGCAAAATGACGGGAATATTACGCTCTTTAGCTGCTTGTACTGCCGCTTGGACGTGATCCCCACTGGAGGAAATGACAATACCCGATACCTTTTGGGCAGCAAGATTTTCAACGGCCTGACGAGCACCTTCATCTGTGCCACGATCATCTTCGGTAGCAAGATGAAGATCAGCTCCTGAACGATTGAAACGCTCTAATGCTACTTTCGCCCCGGAAGCTGCCTGATTCCATTGCGAGCCCTGAGCATTCTCATTACCAATGGTCACAATGAGACCATAAGAAGAACCCTTAACGTTGCCATCAACATTAAGTTCAACTGGGACAGTAACAGCTACAGCCTCATCCTTTTCATCAGCTTTGACTCGCAAGATACCTGCTATTGCAATGACAGTAATCAACAGTAAAAGCGCTACAGGAATACCGATATTAGTTAGTTTTTCCTTCACAGCTACTTCTCTCCTCCGATAGTGAAGGTATAGATTGTTTTCACTGTGGCGCCGGAAGGAGCTTCTAGATGGAAGGGTGGCAGGTTGCCAAGCTTCTTCAAAGAAGCATCATACTGTGCCTGCTTGAGCCGGATAGCCCCCATATCTTCTTCACGGATAGTCGAGTACTTCTGCGCATTTTCAGTGGCTAGCGAAAGCTGGTAGTCAGCATTTTCAGCATTACCCGCATTATTCTGGAGCGAGCCCAATAGGCCAGAACCGGTCACAGAGGTATCGCCAACATCAAGCATGATTTTCTCGAGTTCGCTGGTAAGCACCGTGGATGCGCCGGCAGCGTCGGTCGTTGCTTGATCGTGGCTCTCCTGGATGCGCTCTAGTGCTGACTGGGTGCGAGCGTCTGCCTCTTCAACTTGCTGTTGCGCTGCAGCGTTCAGTTTTTCACTCTGGTCCTTCACCAGCGCATCCGCCTGATTCGAAATCGAGTCTGAGCTACCACTAAGAGTAGTTACCTGTTGCGAAAAGAGATCCGTAATTGCCTGTTCTCCGCCTGTGCGCTGTCGTGAAACATTGCGCGCCTGCTGGTTGAGGATATCTGCAATTTCATCGGCGTTTTCAGCTGGTGCGTCCTTCATAAGTTGTTGAAGAGCATCATTAATTTCTTGTTGCTGAGTTGCCAAATCATCAAGGCTGGTTGAAAGGTCTTCAAACCGACCATTGAGGTTAGGCACTGAATTCTTAATAGCTTTAACGTCCTGATTGGGGGTAGGGATCACTGGGTGAGGGGTCTGAGGATCTGACACCTCAGGCTGAGGTTCGACCGGCTGCGGATTTACAGGTTGCTGCGGTTGAGGGTTCTGCGGTGTAGGGTCCTCATTCTTAGGATTAACGTTGCCACCCACAATTTCTCGATCGAGAGCATCACGAATTTTCGCGGTTTCGTCAGTAACCCCAGTTAAACTCTCGCGCACAGCTTGAATTTCTTGAGCGGTTTGGGATTCTTCCGAGACAGTGTCAGTACTGTTCAAGATACTGGTCCATAAATCTGCCTGATTTTTAAGACGCGTATCCATAGGGTCTTGATAGCCCTGAGGGGTATCAATGGTGATATCCGCAGCTGGGTCAATAACTATAGGAGTGCCGCTGTTATCGTTAGGTTCCGGAGTGGATGACGACTGTGAGGCTGTAGGGGTGGGTGACACATCAGGAGTTGGTGTGGACTCAGGTTTGACGGGCTCCGGTGAGCCAGGATTAGGAGTAGTCGGAGTAGGCGAAGGCGTGACCGGAGTCGGTGTCTCGCCGCACGGAGTATCGGTGAGATAACCACGTAGACGGTTGACTTCTTCTTGTGAAAGTTTGCCTGCCTGTTCTGTACCACCGTCTGTTAAAGTGCACAGCTGATCAGCGAGTTCTTGGTTCTGGGTCAGCATTGAGCCGTTGCCCGGCGCGTCTTTGGTAATTTCTGCTAGTGCTTTTTGAGCAGTGTTGTTGATGCTCTTGAGTAAGTCTTCAAGCTTCTGCAAGTTTTCACTTGAAGTTTTCATCTGACCGTCAATCGTATCGAGACTTGCCAGGATGTCCTTGTAATCTTCAGGGTTTTTTGAAGGTTCCTTTGTTGAAGTCTCAGTAGGAGTAGGAGATGGGTTTTCCTCGGGGGAGGGAGTGTCAGAAGGGCTTGGTGATTCGCTGGGAGTGGTAGGTGCGGGTACCGGTTGTACGGTTTCGGTGTTTTCCGGCAAGGCATCAACTTGCTTTTGCAAATCCTGTAGGGCCTCGTATGCAGCGACGTAATCCGTTGATACTTGGCTCAAAGCTCCGGGGCGTAGTTGCTCTACCATCTTGTTAGTATTTGCAGCTGACTCCAAAAGAGTAGCCGTCATAACAACCTGGGAGTTGAAAACAGAACATGCTGCAGATGTAGAGTCTTTACAGGTTTCTGGTGTGGGATTTTCCGGACCAAGAATTGAGTTCATAACATCTACAACTCGATCGCGGCAATCAACGTTAGCTTTGCTGTATTCACCAAGAATGTTGGACAGTTGCACCATATTCGAGTAAACAGAAGTGCCATTGGCAGGCTGGGTGACGTCAACTTTGCAAGTACCAGCGTCCATTACAGGGGCAGGTATTTGTTCCCCTTCGCGTCCTAGGAATTTTTCAAGCGACTCAACAGTCTGTTGCATTTGACCGATGAGTTCGCTCTGCGAGCCCTGAGTGCTTTCACCAAGATTAGCTTTCAAACCCCCAAGTTTTTCTTGCAAGTCTGTGAGTTGCCCGGTGAGTTTGTCAGAACTCTGTTGTAGTTCCTGCACCGTGGATGATTTTAGGGATTCTGAGGTTGAGTTGAGGTTATCTCGAATATCAGAGATAGTCGCGCCTGCATCTGCCAGGGCTTGGTTAGCTTCTGCAACGATTTCTACTGTCTGTTGCATGAGCTCAAGTTCTGAGTCTTGAGTTTTACTAAATGATGATGAAACCGCACCGGATGCACTCAAATCGTTACTCAAACCTGGGTGCACGGCCACGGTGAACTCTGGGACCTTCAAATCTTCTGCAGAGAGGTTCACGGTGAAGGTAGTGCTGGCACTAGAGGAGGGACCGGCAAGAATTTTGCCCCACTGTAGTACAGCGTCGCCCTCGTCATTGGTGCTGATGATGCCGTTAGTGTTGCCGTTACCAACAGTTGCATCCGAGAGAATCTTTTGTGGCTTTACACCCTGAAAGGTGGTGGATGCAGCGACTGATAAAGGCGCGCCAACGAGAGCAGTTTTCTCTTTCTGCGCACCTGCTACATCGTAGGTGAGTTGCTCAGGGGATACCGTGAGGTTTTCAACGGTGATGTCGATGCTGACATCACCGGTGTATCCCTCAAGATCATCTAGGTTATTACCTGATTTTTCATCGGTGGTGTACCGGGTAGTAATGCGAATCGGCAAATCATTGACGGTATCACGCAGGGCATAGTCTTGTTCTTTGCTTGAGGATGCGCCACTGGCTGAGTCGAAGGAAACCACCGTGGAATGCACTTTAGAAACCTCAGCTGAGTTGTTCAGGTCTACCCCTACGTTTTGTAGGACATTAGAAGCGTTAATCGAACTAGTGTTTTCGCTTCCACAACCAGAAAGAATAAACGCTGCGACTAAGGCAAGCGCAGATGTTTTCTTTATACGCGAAAAAGAAAAGCTGAATGGCGAATTTTTAGATTCAGTAGGCATACAAATTCCAAGACAATGTAAATGCGTGGGACGATATTAAATAATAGCTGAGGTGTTTGGATTTTATTTAACCTCTGTCTTTTTAGTGGCGTCCGCTGTTTAGTGTTCTGAACTAAACTATAGAGAGGCTTAATACTCAGAAAAAAGGAAACGCATGGGAGAGGTTGCCGCTGGCGCACCACTGGGGGCTTCGTACAAGCTCGTCAAATTAATAGGCAAAGGTGCCTCTGGCCAGGTATGGCGTCTTGAGCATTCGAAGAAATCTGAGCCTTTAATTGCAAAGATTTTGCATCAACACCTGGCAGAAGACCACTCGGTTGTGGAACGTTTTGTTCGAGAACGCTCAGTGCTTATGAGCCTACAACACGAGCACATTGTGACGGTACATGACTTGGTGGTTGAGGGTAGCACTCTTGCTTTGGTGATGGACTACTACAGCGGTGGCTCTTTGCGCGACCAGCTGGAACAGCGGGGTACCTTCAAGCCCGCGCTTGCCTTGCAACTGGTGGCGACAGTGCTTGAAACCTTGGCGTATGCCCACGGGCAGAACGTCATCCACAGAGATATTAAGCCCGATAATATTCTGTTGGCTGCAGCCTCCCAAGATCTTGATTCCCAACAAATCCGAATCACGGACTTCGGTATTGCCTCCATCATTCACGCCGATCATGCTAACACCACGGGAATCGTGGGAACCCCGTACTATTTACCGCCGGAGCTGATTCAGCACGGTACCAGTGGCGCTGCAGGGGATGTGTATTCCACAGGAATTATGCTCTATGAGCTCCTGGCGGGGCGCACCCCGTTCGCAGGTGATGGCACTGATTTTACGATTGCTTATCGGCATATTTCTGCCCAGGTTCCAGTTCTTGACGTGCCAGAACCAATCATGCAGGTGCTCATGGCACTGCTTGATAAAAATCCCAGCCAACGACCCCACCCGTTGGATGCCGCATCTCAGTTGAGAGTGTTGGCGCAGCGGTTTGAAAGTTTGCCTGCCTTGCAGCCCATGCCTTCTCCTCGCGGTTTTGCAGAGGCTAAGCGCCCTGAAACGGTGATTCGCGGGTCGGGGAATAGCACTGCTTCTTTAGCGCCAGAGCCTGCTGAGGATGCAGCGCCTCCAATTCTTGGCGCCTCAGCACGTGCCACTATTATCAAGCCACAACATGTTGAAAGAGCAGCTCAAGACTCAGAGCATGTCGAATCTCCTGTTGTTCAAGAGGTTAAGAAATCTCGGTCTAAAGCAATCTGGCTGTCCGTACTCGGGGTTCTTTTATTAGCTGGTGCTGGCTGGGGAATTTACTGGGCGGTGAGCGCTCATTCCAAACCTGGTGAGCCTTTTAGCGCTATGGGGTCGCAGGAAACTCCTTTGCCCACTGGCTTATCTGTGCGGCGTGAAGCTACGTATAACCCCAGTAGCTCAACGATTGAGCTGAAAATCATTTACAGTGCGCAAAAAGCGCCGCTATCTGGTGATTTGTTGGAGGTGCTACCGGCTACTGAAGATGGAGACTCTTGCCCTAATGCCTCATGGGAAAACGCAGATGCCCAACGAAATCAGCCGACTGTTACGGACATGAATGTGCAGTGTGGGTGGAATCTTCAAAATGTTGAAATTATGCCCAATCAAGAGCTGGAGATAACTGGTAAGGTTTCAGCTCAAGTAGCTGATCAACAAGAGTTAGAGAAGTGGCTCGATGCGGTTTCTGAACAAACTCAAGATGCCATTACTTCTAAGGATTACAAGAGTGCCTCATACCCTATTCAACGCCTGACTGATATTGCAGTAAAAGTCCCTGAGCGAACTGTTAGCCAAACTGTTGTACCTGTCACCCTGTTACCGGTGTGGCCCAGTGGTGAGGATGCGTTGAACCCGCTGTACTCTTCTGAGACTTTTGGTAAGCCTTCTAGTATGTTGCAGGCAATTGCTGGCGATAAAGATCCGGTGCGTTTTTCCGATGGATGCGCGGGGCACCTCATGGTAGATGCGAGCGGGCAGAAGATTACTGCACTCTCTGTTGCCGACCAGTGTTCAGTAAACGCTCAGGTAGGTAATTTCACTGATTTACAAAGTAATAATTTTGCCATTAGCACTCGTCGATAATGGGGAGGGGATTATGAGGTGGAGATACTTGGAATAATTCGTCATACTATGAAATATTTAATGGACAAATATCAAAATTTTGAACCAATTTCAGGTGAAGGTGCAAGTCAAACCCTCTTTATAACTTTCGTGTGAAAATAGTTTATTTATGATTATCAATAATAAACTTCATGAGGCGAAGGTGCTCAAGTATTCTCAGAGGGAACCCGGAGTAAGTTGACCTAGTGGTTATTACTATTTCTGGTTCGTTTCTTACATCCGCCTACTGAAAGGTTCTACGACCATGGCACGCGTTCTCTCCTCCGACGAAGCGAAATCAGCAATTACCCGCATCCAAGAAATCATCAATGGCGGTCTGGCAGACCAGATTCAGGCACTCGATGGCCAGGGTCAGCTCCTGTCAGACCCCAATAATTGGGATGGTCCTTTGGCTGAACAGTTCCGCGGTTCAACTTGGCCTGAAACCAAGTCAGCTTTGGAAAAGGCAAAGACTGAGCTTGATGAGTTGCAGCAGCAGTTGCAGAAGATTGCTCAGGATATCTTCACCGCAGGTGGCGGCGCGTAAAGTCTTGTCTACCGTCTCTACGCGTAGGGAACGGAACGTAACCACGGTCCCGTTCCCTACGTTTACGCATTTCTCATTCCACCAGTAGCCACACTCCTGCTGAGATATCAGCGATCACTATCCACTTCTACACGAGGATTGACCCATGGGTGCCCCTGAAATTCCCTTCAACCCCGACACTGCGCGCAAGGTAAAAGAAACCTTCAATAAAGCTGCCGGTAAGTTAAAAGATCAGGTCGGCGGACGCAACGGCGCGGCCGATACCATCCTCAAAGATTTCAAAGGCCCCTACGCCACGGTCTACACCACCAACAAGGACACAGTTAGTGGCGACTCTAACGAACTTGCCGGCGCAATGGAGCAAGTTGCGTACATTATGGATCGCGCTATTGAGGCTTATGAGGAAGCTAAGGCGGACGCTGAAAAAAGTGATTGGGAAAACTTCAAAGAAGACGTTAAAGAATTCTTTGGCGCCGGGGAACAAGAGGAAGTTCCTCCTGCCCCCGCTTTACCCTCAGCCAGCACACCATCAACCTCGTCTAAGGAAACTCCGACCGGTCAAGCAGGTCAAGAAAGTGTAGTTTCAGGAGTCCCCTCAAATATGAGAGAAGGGACTCAGACACTCAAAGGATTCGATGATGAGCTAACGACTTTTCCCGGTGATATGAAATCCGCCTTAGAAGCTTATGCCAGTGAGTGCACGTGGGCGCCTATTACCGTGGGTAACATCCCCGATCAGCTTGATAAGTGGTTGAAGGATAACTCTAAAGAGCAAGAGTGGCTCAATAAAATTGCAGATGAGTTCGAACGAATTAGCGGAAACGCCCAGCAGGTTTCCACCGTGCCGACCTCTGCAATGGAAGCAGCCGTAGGTAACGCAAACAGCCATCTACGTGCGGATCTCAAGGTTGATACTCCCACCATCCAAGGTTCAGAAGCCGCCGCTGGTTACATTGGCGACCCCGTTAACGCTGCTACCGGTAACTTTATTGAACCTGAAACTGACCTTGCTTTCACGGGTGCTTCCTCAGCGCTGAGTATTACCCGTATGTATAACGCGCTCAACCGTACCTCTGGCGTCTTTGGTCTGGGATGGTCATCGTCGCTAGATATGCGTCTGATTCTCACTGATGAGAACGCTACTTGGATCAAAGAAGACGGTCAGCATCTCATCTTCCCGCGTCGTGGTGATGGGTGGGAGCGCGCCGATGCGCATGCCCTGTGGCTGACCAAAGAAGCAAGCGAGAGCCTACCCGCTACTTTCAATACCCCCACGGAACACCTATTGGTAGTGCGCGATAATCAGGGCTCTTGGTGGGCCTTCGATACAGCCGGTTACTGGGTTGGGCACGGTGAATCCACCGGAAATATCATCATGGTGGAACGCGGTGAGCGTCAAGAGGTTACTCGCATTCAGCATGCCCGAGGACGCTTTATCAATGTCGAGTACGCTGATTCCAAGGTAGCTTACGTGCAGTCGAACGACGGCACCCGCGTGGAATATATCTACGATGAAGTAGGCAAACTGACGGGCGCCCGTACCGCGGCAGGCATCCGTCACTACAATTACAACGAGCAAGACCTGATTAGTGCTGTCACCGCCGCTGATGGCACCGTGGAAGTTGAGAACTTCTATGACGCACTAGGTCGTGTGCGCTCACAGCGTTACCCCCATGGCGTGGTGCGCAAATACTCTTATCTCTCCGGTGGCGTCACCCTGGTGACCAACGAGGACGGCTCTCACGCGAACTCCTGGATTTCAGATGCTAAGGGACGCTTGGTGGGCATGATTGATGCGAACCAGAACCGTCAGTCCATGGCTTACGATACTTTCAGCAACCGCGTCTCAGTCACCGAGCGTGACGGGTCTATGACGGTGCGCGCCTACAATAAGCGCGGTCTACTCACCCGCGAGGTGACCCCTGAAGGTGCTGATGCTACCTATGAGTGGGATGCGCATGACCGCCTGAAAACTCTTATTACTACCAGCGGCGCCGTGATTTCTTACGAGTACGCCGATGAAACCGGTGCCGAACGCAATCCCAGTACGCTAGTGGACGCTCTGGGCGGACACACACAGATGAACTGGGAGAACGGGCTATTGACCTCTATGGTTGGCCCTACTGGCGTGAGCGTCACCTGTGCCTACGATGCTTACGGTGAGATGACCGCAATCACCAATGCGCTTGGTGAGACCACGCGTTTTGAACGTGATGGCACCGGTCGTATTCAGCGCATCATCACCCCGCTAGGCCTCACCACCACGTTCACCTATGACGCGGCAGGTTTGCTAGTTGCTCGGCAAGAGGCTGACGGCGCGCTATGGCGCTTTGGCTACGGCACCGGCGGACGCTTAAACACTGTGACGGACCCTGCTGGAGCGGTGACTGCCTACGAGTACAACATCGCTGGGGAAATCGCGCGCGTTATTGACCCGCTGGGACGTACTACTACCCATGACTTTGACGCTATGGGTAACTTGGCATCTATTACCGACCCTGCAGGTTCCACCTGGTCACTTGTCTATGACCAGTTGATGCAAAATACTGCCCTGATTGACCCGTTAGGTCATAGGTGGTCGCGTGAGTATGACATCAACGGTGAGCTGGCATCGGTGACTGATCCCACCGGCGTGAGGACCACCGCGAAAACTGAGCGCCGCTCAGGTATTCACCAGATTACCGATGCATTCGGCACTCACACCACCACTTTCGACGCTTACGGTAGACCCACTAAGGCAACTGGCGCTGACGGTTCTGAAGAGGTTTACACCCACGATGCCGCTGGTAATATCGTGGAAATTTTGGATGCTGAGGGGCATCTGACCACTATTACCCGTGATGCCCGCGGCGAAATTACCGCTATCACTACCCCTGAAGGTCGCACAACCACTTTCACCTACGATGAGTGCGGTCGTCCTTTAACCATGACCGAGCCTACCGGGGTGGTGACGACCTTAGAGTATGACGCTGATTCGCGCGTTATCACGCGTTCTACTACTGCCGGGGTGCGCGAGGAAATCACCTACGATAAGGCATCGCGCATTATCTCCCAGCGCACTAATACTGGTACCGCGCGCTATGGCTATGATGTATGCGGCCGGTTGACATTCGCCGTGGATCAACAATTCGGTACGCGTCGATTCTCCTATGACCAAGCTGGTCAACTGGTGTGTGCCACCAATGGGTTGGGCGGTAAAACACGCTACACCTACACCCCTAACGGTCAGGTTGCTACCCTCACCGCACCCAACGGGGCGGTGACCTCCTACGAATACGACGCTGCCGGTCAACTAGTAACCACAGTAGACCCACTAGGCCGCCGCACCACAGGCACCTACGACGCCGCTGGTCGGTTACTTTCGACCACAAACCCTGACGGGGATGAGCTGGCTTACACCTACGATGCCGGTGGATTACTAGCAACCACCCGGTTCAACCAACAGTTGGTCTCACGTGTAGAACGAGATGTACGTGCTCGCACCACCTGTGTACTGGATTACACCCAACCCGGAACATCACTGGCAGATGAGAACACCGGCACCCCGGTAGTGCACACCCTGGCCACCGACCGCCTGGGTCAGCTGATTGAGCGTACCACTACTAGAAAAGATGCAGCTGGTGCTACTATCACCGACCAACAGGTACGTATCACCTACACCCCTGACGGAGCACGCTCACACATGGTAGTCAACGGTCAAGCCACTGACTACACCTACGATGAGGGCACCGGTTTACTCACCACGCTCATGCGCACCCACAGTGCTGATAACGCCGTTGGGGAAAAGGGTCAGAGCCAGTCAGACACCTCAGTGTTTGAGTCCCTGACCTACCACTACGACCAAGATGCGCACCTGACTCACATCACCGATCACACCGGGGCGGTACTGCGTGCCTTCAACACCGTGCCCACCATTGTTGAAGCAGGCACCACCGGCGGTGCGCAAGAGGCTGATGCTTCTTATGTCACTGACGGTGGGTGGGCAACTATCGAACACCGCCACGTAGATGGTCAGCAGCAGCCCGTCACTACCTACTACAATGCTGAAGGTCTGGTGATCGGTGTTGATGACACCGTAGATGGTCTGCGCCTGTTGACTTATGATGATGCACACCAACTCACCGCGGTGATGACTGATCACGGTACGCACCGTTTCACCTATGACACTGCTGGGTTCCTGATCGGTGAGGAAACTACTACTGGTGTAACACGTGAATACACCTACGATGATGCCGGTCAACTAGTACGCCTGCAAGACTCACACACTGGTGTCAGTGAGTATGTCTATGACGGGCTCGGCCGCAGAGTACAACATACCGATCCCACCGGTGCGGTGAGCACCTATGCGTATTCATCGGTAGGGCTATTGGCTGAAATCACCGGTGAAGACCGGGACGCGGTGTACCTGTGGAATGACGCGTTGGGTGAGGTTGCTGCTGTGGCAACCGGTGGCACCGGTACTGATGCTGGGTCACCCACTACGATGTGCACCCTGGTCTGGGATCCGGTGGCTTTCACCCCTACCGTGTTGGGTGTGAACAACACCCCCGTGTCGCTGGGTGCTTTAGCATCCGTGGATGCCCTCGGTGGGCGCGGGGTGGATCCTTTTGGCCTGTCCCCGGTCGTTACGGGATTCACTGCTGGTGCTGGTAGTGATGCTAATGCTCGAGGGCTTCTCACCACCGGCATCGGCAGTATCCCTGGTGTACCTGGTCTTGGTTTGACCCGTGCTGGATCTGTACAGGTGGCCGGGTTGGAGATTCTGGGTGTGCGTGCTTATGATGCGACCACTCGTGGGTTTATCACCCCTGATCCGTTGGTTTCTCCGGTCGGTGCTGGGTGGGCTGGCAATGTGTATGCTTTTGCTGGCAACGACCCCGTGAGCCAGGTAGACCCTTGGGGTCTGTCCCCCATGACGGCCACCCAGTTCCGGGAGTACCGCCAAGATACCTCCAAACGAGCAGGCGAACGCCTCTACCAGCGCGCCGAACAATTCCTCAACGACCACGCAGGACTCATCGCAGCAGCCACCATTGTTGCAGGCATTGCTATCATGGCAACTGGCCCCCTCGGGTGGGTCGGCATGGCAGCAGTAGGCGGACTACTATCCTTCGGCGGATCTGTCGCAACCCAAAAACTCTTCGGCGGAAAAGTAAACCTCAAAAAGTCCCTTATCGACGGTGCAGTAGGCTTCGTCGGTGGTGGACTAGGAAAACTAGCCAGTATGGGAACATCAGCACTAGCATCCTCTAGGTTGGCCAGCACTTTCACTAACAGTACCGCTATCACTAAAATCGGTTCAGCACTCTCGAGCACGCGTTCTGGGGTTACGGGAGCTTTCGGGGTTGCACGGTCTTGGGTTGCTCCTGCAGCATCAAGAGTGGCGTCCTTTGCCTCGCCGTTGACTTCCCGTATCTCTTCAGCTGCTGCGCCGATGGTGTCGAAGGCACAACCTGCTGTGCAGGTTGCCGGTCAGTGGGGTAGGAATATAGCCGGGCAGTACACTAGTGCTGGGGTAGTGAATGAGGCGGCTGAGGGTGCTGTTTCTGGTGCGGTGAATAATGCTGGTGGTTATTGGTTTAATGCTGAGAATGGGTATACGCCTACGGTTTCTGGTGCTTTGCGTTCGGCGGGGGCTGGTTTTGGGATTGGCATGTTAACACCGGCTGTTGGTGGAGGTACTGTCCAGCATTGGGGTGTTAGCGGTTTGAAGAAAATCGGTGTTGATAGGGGAGTTGATTTTGTTTCTGGTGGTACGAACTATCTGATCTCACCGAGTAACGACAACAAAAATAAAGATTTGAAAGGCTTTACCCAAGAAGGCTTTAAAAACGCTCTCACCGGTGGAGCAACATCCTCCGGTAAATGGGGTGAACAGACCTCCAGTTCCGCTATCCGTCAAGCAGTCCCTGAGCATTTACAGGGTGTGGAAGTTTCTCGTCGTGATTTTATCACTGGTGATTTACCTGCTCCTCCTAGTGTTTCTGGTGGGGATGGGCAAGGGTATGATCAGAGGCATCAGTAGGTAGTGAGGAAGTAGTTGTGATGACAGAACGTGTTAATCAGAACCGTGAGGGTTCAGCTGCTGAAGGTTCTGGGACACCAAGCCCGAGAGCGCGCAAAATTTTTGGACGTCTTGTGATGTGTTTCTGGTTGATTATTGGTGGCTATTTTGTAATTGATCATTTCTTCTACCGCACCATTGATTGCACTGTCACTAGTGCAGAAGCTTCAAGTAGTGGTGGCGGATTGCGTGTTTCAGGATCACAGCAACGTATTTACGTTGAAACTCAAGAGTGCGGAACAGTAACTTTCGTAGAAATGCAGAATGAAGGCTTCGATACTGCCCAAGACTTGGCGGATGAGCTAAATCGTCATCAGGGTGAGAAGCTCAGGTTTCATATCAGTTACTTTCAGTTTAAAAATCATGAGGCTCGTGCTGTGGAGTTAGAGGGTTACCCTATTAATGACTAACCATTCCTTCTAATCATTGGTTTATAAGGTGTAAAGGACGCTGGTGGCGCTGTCTAACTTATTTTAGGCGGAACCACCAGCGTCCTTTTCTATATTCTTTTAGTACCCTCACCTCTGAACTAAAATCGCCTAGGCAGACTTCTCGCAGGTGACTGTCTAAAATCTTCGAGGCCCGCGCTTATCCTCAAGCCTCCGGAGGTTCATCACCCCTGCCCCACTGGCATCCCCGGCCGGTGCTGGCTGAGGTGGCAATGTGTATGCTTTTGCGAGTCATGATCCTTTGGTGTGGAGAGAACTTTTGACGGGGTCAATGGTGCTTCGACGTATGCTCTCACCCCTCAGGAGAAGGACGTTACACTCACAGATGTAGCTATCTATGGTCTTGAAAACTCAGCAAAGGGGGCGGTTAATTCGCATCCTAAAGTTTCTCAGCTAAAAGCTGTTGAAGGACCGTCAATTATTGGTGCCTCTTCGTTGGCTCCTGATGTTCAGCTGGGAGCTGGTGAGGTTGGTCTTGTCGGGGTTGATACGGCTGTAGCTCATGTGGAGGGTTCTAATGAGGATAAATAGAAATAGTATTGACAGTGGTGGATTTGAAGAGGTGGATGAAGTGGGCCGCAATCAAGAAGATAAAGGGCCGTGGACGGTCAAGGAAGTTCTCAAAGTTATCGTATCCCTTGTGATTCTTGCTGGTGTCTTATTCATGCTCTCCACCCCACTCATCAGCAAATACAACCAAACCCACTACACCATGCGATCGTGCACCGTCACCGAGGCTACAGCGCGAGAAACACGAACAGTCACGACTTCCACCAAACTCTCCATCTACACCTCTGACTGCGGCACTCTCGTCTACGAGATCAGCAAGCCAGGCGCAGAACTGGAACGAATGGCAGAGCACATTAACGAGTTTCAAGGCAAGAGGCTAGGTTTTGGGTTCGGTGATATCCAATTGCAAAGTAATTTGTCCACGGTGTTCAAGGTCGAAAGTATCGAATAGGGTCGCTGATTCCTACTAAAGACGCTGGTGGTTCTATGCCCTCAGGTAAGCATCTAAAGACAAGAACGGCAGAAGAAGGCTGGTTTTATTCACCGAGTGATTTGTTCCCCGGTCCCCATCATTCCTCGACCAGAACCAGACACTATACGTATTCTTTCAATGAAGTAGGAGCTGAGGCATTTTCTGAAGTGAATCAACTTCGGTTGCTAAGGGGTGTTTGGGGCTGGACCGTGCATCTCCTAGCAAAGTACTTGACAGCCAGAAGCCGAGTAAGAACCATAAGCTGGTTAATCAACAAATCAATGGGTTACGCACGGTGGTGGAGCAGATGACTGGGAATACTAAGAAATTATGGGCTACACATACAGAGTTTTAACGTCCGATAGCTGTTTATGGACGGGCCAGCAAGGCGTAGGTGGATGTTTTTGGCTGTTGGCAGCCCTTTAAACATAATCCTGTGAGCCCATGAAATCCTCTCTCTTATCGGGTGCACAGCCAGCATCCCCTTTGATTTGAGAAACTTAAATCTTTTTGTGGGGAGGGAAGATAGGAAACATGCATCAAAGTGGATTCAAAAAAATATTTAAAATATTGCGACACTCTGATAAATAAGTATTGCGCATTCGCATTTAAGATAAGGTGGATTCATGCAGACACGATCCAAACGACTCGCGAACAACCAAGAGCTCAGGTTTCTCACTGTTCGCATGCCTGAAGAGGTTAAGGAGTCACTCCGTGACGCAGCGAAAGAGCGCAATGTAAGCGTTGCGAATCTACTGACTGCGATTGTGGCCAAAGACTTAGAGATCGAAGGCTACGAGCTACCAGAACCGAATAAAGATTTTTAAAAGTCGAGCGGGTCAGAAGCTCCAACTTCCAACCCGCTCAAAAGACTAAAGAATCCTGCCCTAAGTTTGCCGACTTACAGGATTCATTTGTAGAAAACAACCCCAGAGGAAGAAATGAACCTTCATTCATATCAACTACCACCAGGCGGTGTTCTTGGTGTCTAGTGTATCAGCAAAGCAACACAATGGCACGATTATTCATCAGAATCAGACACCTTCTTACTCACATGTAGTAATCCTATCCTCCGAGCGTCGAGAACGAGCTCGCGCACACTACGTCAAACGTCCACGCACCGCACTCCCTCATTGGGAGGAAACAGCCTTGGCAAAAGCCACCGCAATCCCTGCAGGATACACTTGCACAGCCCTAGCGGACCATTGGCTTCAGACAGTGGAACAAAACGTTGACCTCAGTTGCCGTCGAGCTGACTTCACACAAAACTTCCTTAATATCTGCAAAACCCTCGCCCGTTCTCTCGATCGTAGTACCGGTATCGTTCGCATTACATGGGAGACTCTCTCAAAACTCACTGGCACAAGCAGAGCCACCATCGCACGCGTACTGCGCACCCTCAAAGCGCACCATCTTCTCGGCGTCATTGCATCCGGCCGTAGTGCAAAGAAAACACCCCGTGGACAGCAACAGCAAAACCTAGCCCCTGTGTACGCCCTGCTCACCCCCACTCCCCCAACCCCAGATAAGGGTGGAGAGGATGATTATTTCTATGACGAAAACGGCAATCTCTTCATAACTGACACCCCCTCTCCTTTAAGGGACGAAAAGATTTCCTATAACAAAGCAAAGGCAACCGGAGCCTTCTCAATCTTCTTCAAACAGCAATATGCACTCTACGCAGCAACCCATCGAAAGAACTTAGAGCTCAAGCGTCAGCACCTACAGGGGGTGTACCCCACGAAGAAAGCCCATCAACAGGCTCTCACGCATCTAGCACGCGTTCTACAGCACCATTGCTATGACCTACGCGCTATGAGCGCACGCGCCATAATCGAGGCTACCCAGCCTTTCTTTGAAGCAGGCTGGAGTGTGCGTGATGTGCTCTACGCCCTGGAATACTCCCCCACTAACCATCCCTATAACACCAAGGGTGCTACCGGGATGCGTTCAGTGAAAAAATGGTTGCACCTACGCCTGAACGCCTGGCTGTCTCAAGGGGAGATTCTCCCTTCCCGTACTGCGGTAGAAGAGCAGCAACATCGCGAGCAAAAAGCCCAGCACGTCATAGCTTCACAATCCCGTAAGAAGGTATGCGGACCCAGCGTTGAGGTGAAGCGACAAATCAAAGTTGCTTTGTTGGGCGAGAAGAAAGCTCGCTATCTCTTCCCCGAACTCTTCTAATTAACCAGTCATGCGTATATATGGTTATATGTATTGCCGTATAAATAATTATATGGTTATATGGTCTTACGTAAGTCCATACATACAGTAAGAAGGTTCAAGTATGAGAATCACAATTGCGACCACTAAAGGCGGTGCAGCCAAAACAACCACCGCCATGCTTCTGGCAGAGGCAGCGGGCAGGGCTGGGTACTCCTCACGTGTGATAGACCTAGATCCTCAAGGGTCAGCAACGGAATGGTCTGAAGTTGCCGAACAAGCAGGTGACCCACTGACCCGATTCGATGTCACCTTTGCTATCAAGCCCGTACTCAAAAAAACCTTAGAGGCCTCAATGCAAGACTGGGTATTTATTGACACGCCACCGGGGGATTCAGCCACCATTGATGAAGCCATTAAGCTTGCTGACTTTGTTATTGTTCCAACACCTGTAGCACCTGAAGATTTCAACCGGGCTGTCAAGACTCTTAATGCTATTGACAAGCCCGCAGCTTTGTTGCTGTGTCACTGGAACAAGCAGAACACCAAAATGTATGACATTGTGAGGTCTCAAATCCAAGAGAGCGACTTGATTGCATTTGATGCTGAGGTGCCTAACAAGCAGCAGTTACAGAACTTCTGGTATGCCAATACCAGTAAAGGTGATCTCGGGGGATATCAGGATGTTTTCACGGAGCTTTCCCAGACCCTAAAAGCTCTCAACTCCTAATAAACCATATAGTCATATGTAAGTATGTATGGTTGTATGTATAACCATATTTAAGATAGGTGTAAGAAATGAACTCGAACATGGGGGAGCGGCTCAAAGCGGCTCAAGCAAAGAAGAATCAAAAACAAAATGCGGTGAGTGTAGAAAACACTTTCAAAAGCTCTAAGGACGTCTCAAAGAAGGAGACTAAAAAGTTTACCTTCAATCTGGATGCGGATCTCTATCAGAAGCTACGCCGAGAAGCTTTTGAAAAAGAGACCGATATGACGAGTCTGATGAACTCGTACTTACGTCAGGCTTTACAGTAATATGGTTCTATGTATGTATGTATGTATGTATGGTTATACATCTAGCCATATATAAGGATTAGGTCAAGGAATGCAACCACATCACAATTGTTCTTGAGATTTGCTATCTTCTCATGTGCTCAGGCTGGCAAGCAGCTAATTCTGTAGCGCACTTGATGTGTTCAGGGCAGCGGTCGAGTATGCAAATGGTTACTTTAGTGGAATAAGATAACCAAAAAGGAGCTCATCATGCCGCTGGTTCAATACACTACGAACAAATTCACCATACCGCTCAAGCACCCCAAAGGTTTGCAAGACATTACTGAAAAAGATTTCGAAGAGGCTGCTAATAGAATCTTTACAGTAGTCTTACCAGGCCGTATCAAACAGCTTAGCCACTCTACTTCTATAAATACAGGTGCTGCTGTACGAAAGGTTCAGCTAGTTCCTAAAGACCCTGAAGAGGTGAAATGGCGAGTTGCCACAATAAAAGCAGGTCTTCAAGAATCCGTCATTTTTCATCCCACAAAAAATGTTTCTCATTGGGAAAAACGTCAAAGTTTCCCTGGTTATGATGGATCCGATAAGGGTTCTATCAGTTATAACTTGGGAACAGTACAAGCCTACATAATGGCACAACGAATTCTTGGGGTTAACACTTTAGTTAATTTAGACTCGCTACTTACAGTGATGAATGGTCAGCAGCCTCGAGATTCTAGACCTGATTTTATTGGATATAAAAGAAATATCTCTCCAGGAAGAACAGTTTCTGTGCAGAGCCGTCATATTCGTATTGTCATTGAAGCTAAAGGTCGAAGCCCCAAGGTCAAACCAACGTCCATACTGACAAACCATGAGGGGACAGATGCAGCGCTTAGACAGCTTGGAAAACGAAAAGATTCCAAGAAAAATTATTCATGGCAGAGTATTCTCACGGCACCCATTAAATCGCCAAACCCTCAAGCTATCGGAATCGCGTCCCTTGCTTATTTTGACTCAAATGACAGGTGGTGCAGCTACCTTGAAGACCCCGACTACGACCTGAAACCAGGTAAATTAAGTTGTAGCGATGAAGATTTTGAAGCTTATGTAGATCTCACTGCTGCAATACAGGCACATCTGTATTTCAAACAAAATGGCAGCAGGGTTGCATCCTCCACAAGGGTATCTTCCAATGAAACGCTTCAAAATATTTGGCGAGATAAGGTCACAAATACCGCCCTCGCGATATCATCCCGCTTACAGAAATTTCTCGAAAGTATTGATTCACTGCCGGTAAGTTCTGACCAGCTAGAAGAATTCAAGAGAATTCAGGAAGAAGAAAAAACTGGCTCATCCTCAACGCTAAACGTCGTTAAGCAGGAAACCGGTCAGCAAGTGCTTCCCGAACAATGGGCATCCGACAGGTACAGAAACGCTGCACTGCTAGAGACTCTATGGCAGGAGGAGCTGTGGCTGAGGATAGATAAATTATTCAAACGAAATATCTTTGACGCTAATCGTATCAAGCCAGGATTAGATATGATTGTGCCGCTAGAGAAGTCAAAAATTGAATTAAAAATAGATACTCAAGCTGAAGGAAATTCATCATTGGCAGTCGAAGAAGAGGCAAGCGACACTCACGAAAAATCAAGCTTCCACATCATGACTCTGGCGTAGATGCCAGCACTCTCGTATAACCCACCAAGAGCCACCACGATAAAGCCATGCGAGAGAATCTTTTTATAACAAGGTCGAATGTGTGAGCATAGGTTTGGAGTGCGGTTTCAGCAGGGAAATTCTCCAGGTGGGTGACTATCTCTACTCTTCCTTGCGGGTTTTTGATTCCTGTCTTCTTTTGGCTATTTGCCAGGAATATGTGACTACAGTGCCAATTCCAGTAGATGCAATGAGTGCAATGACAGCAATTAATGTTTTGGTAGTTTCCATTTAGTCAGATTCAACGCGTTGATGTCGGTCGTTTTGGTGAGTATTTGCTCTGCATTCTGTAGAAATCTTCTACATATGTGTCAAAAATATTGCCAAGATATAGTGTGGGGGAAGCAGGTAAGACTACCGTTTTTGACATATTTTCACTCAAAGTAATCAGGTGAGCTCCTGACTCGCAGTCCTGGGGGCCTGGGGCATTGTTCCTGTGATAGAACATATATTCTACGATTAATTAGAATATATATTCTATTGTGAGTGGTGTGAAAGCAGCACTCACCCATCAACTCACCGCCGACATCCCAGCGCAATATCCCTCTTCAGAAACGACCGTCCCAGCAGGATTCCCATCACCAGCCCAGGACTACACCGCAACCTCCATCGATCTCAACCACATCCTCATCAAAGACAAAACCGCCACCTACATCCTGCGCGTCAGCGGTCACTCCATGATCGATGCAGGCATCAGCGATGGGGGTGAAATCATTGTGGATCGCTCCATCACCCCAACCCACGGAAATATCGTCGTGGCCGCTCTAGCTGGTGAGTTCACCGTCAAACGATTCGAAATAGACCACCACGGCAAAGGATGGCTCGTACCTGCAAACCCCGACTACTCACCAATCCCCAGTGAAGAAGAAGCAGACTTTCTCATCTTCGGAGTAGTAACCCGCTGCATCCACCATGTCTACTAACCAAACCCTAATCTTTCACTTCGATATTAACTCCTGCTATGCATCCTGCGAGAAAATCCTTGACCCCTCCCTGAGAGACAACCCAGTGGTTGTACTCTCCAATAACGACAGGTGCATTATTGCCCTAGATAGTGAGGCTAAAGCCCTAGGTTTCAAGCTCGGGGATCCCTGGTTCCAGGTAGAAGAGTTAGCCACCGCGCGTGGCATCGTGGCTCGCTCCTCAAACTACGAGCTCTACAGCGACATCTCCGAGCGATTCATGCTGGTGTAGCGCGAGTATGCCCCAGACTTTGAGCAATAATCCGTTGATAGAACACGCTGATTTTTCGGTGGCGCGGTATGCAGTGGGTGGGGTGATGCAGAGCGATTTATCTGCTGCGGAGTGGATGAAGACTTTGGAGCCGTTTGAGTTTGCTCATGAGGCTCGGGATGTGGTGGAGTCTATTGATGAGCGGTTTGATGGTTCTGTGGTGGGGTTATGGGTGGGTCGGGGGTAATCCGGTGGGGCAGATGAAACGGGGGATATTGTCGGCGCGGTGCACGACGCATTGGAAAGAGTTAGCCATAGCGCGGTTATAACCTGGTACCTATGCACAAATATCTGAGAGGCTTATTCAAAAGTAGGAACACACCCACACCCCACCAACTAGACAACGGCCCCACCAGCGGCAAAAATAAGAGGATTAAATCACTACAAATAACCTCAAGCCATACCGGAAGAACCGTTGCTCCACCAGCGTACAACAGGGCTCACACCTCAGCAATTCACCACGCTACTGACAGCCCTCACCTCTCATATCACCTGGGCAAAACCAGGCGGAAGACCACCAGCACTAACCCTGGCCCAGGGTCTTAAAGTCACCCTTTTCTACCACCGACACAACCTCACCGAAGAACTACTGGCAGAAATCTTCAACACCTCCCAGCCCACCATCTCACGGACCATCAACACCGTTGAAAAAGCACTTGAGAAAGCCCTCAGGCCGCTAGAACAGTCTATAGAAAACAGCCTGAAAATCCCTGGTTCACTGGTGATCGACGGCACCCTAATTCCCACCTGGAACTGGCGTTCACTAGGAAAAACAAACTTTTCTGGTAAGCATAAACGAGCCGGTTTCAACCATCAAGTGATTTGCACCCTGGGCGGGAAACTGCTGGCCATCACTGACCCGGTCCCTGGCGCTAGGCATGATGCCTATGCCTTCAAGCATCATGGCTTGGAAAGATATCTTGATGAGAGCACTTTGGCTGATAAGGGTTACATCGGGTTGGGGCTGGCCACCCCAGTAAGACGCAGCAAAGCCCGCAGGATGCCTGCAGATGTGAAGGTGGTGAACAGGTTCATTAATTCACGCCGATCGGTGGTGGAGCGGGTTATCGCGCAGGTCAAGACGTGGCGGGTTTTGCATACAGGTTTCCGGCGGCCGCTGAGCGTGTATGGGCGGGTGTTTGCGGTGGTTCGGGGGTTGGTGTTTTATGCGGCTGGGAGGACTTTTGAATAAGCCTCTGAGCATCGAATCTCAGAACACAAAAACAATAACTGATTATTCATAAAAGCTTTAACCACAGTCCCTACGCGGTCACCCTAGACCCCTGCCTTTGGCTTATTTTGTCAGTCGGTAAGGGTATTTTTAGAATATGAAAAATGTTCGTATGTACACGGTTATGGTAGCTTCGCCGTCTGATATTCCCCAAGCCCGTCAAACCCTTAAAGAAGCTATTCATGCATGGAACAGTGCAAACACATTCCACCGCAATATCATTTTGTTGCCCCTGCTCTGGGAACACGACTCAATTCCTTTACTAGGGGACGGCGATGGCCAAGATGTTATTAATCAACAATTGGTTGATCGAGCAGACATTATTTTCGCTCTATTTGGAAGCCGCCTAGGTCAACCTACTTCTAAGGCACTATCTGGCACAGTCGCGGAAATGCAGAAAGCACATGAAGCTGGTAGACCCATCCATCCTTTCTTTTATAAAGGAGACATTCCACAGGACGCAGATTTAGAGCAACTTCAAAAGCTCCGTGATTTCAAAAAGAATCTTGGTGGATTACACGCGGACTTTGTCAACAATCAAGAACTCACAACTATGGAGGCTTATTCAAAAGTAGGAACACACCCACACCCCACCAACTAGACAACGGCCCCACCAGCGGCAAAAATAAGAGGATTAAATCACTACAAATAACCTCAAGCCATACCGGAAGAACCGTTGCTCCACCAGCGTACAACAGGGCTCACACCTCAGCAATTCACCACGCTACTGACAGCCCTCACCTCTCATATCACCTGGGCAAAACCAGGCGGAAGACCACCAGCACTAACCCTGGCCCAGGCCCTTAAAGTCACCCTTTTCTACCACCGACACAACCTCACCGAAGAACTCCTGGCAGAAATCTTCAACACCTCCCAGCCCACCATCTCACGGACCCTCAACACCGTTGAAAAAGCACTTGAGAAAGCCCTCAGGCCGCTAGAACAGTCTATAGAAAACAGCCTGAAAATCCCTGGTTCACTGGTGATCGACGGCACCCTAATTCCCACCTGGAACTGGCGTTCACTAGGAAAAACAAACTTTTCTGGTAAGCATAAACGAGCCGGTTTCAACCATCAAGTGATTTGCACCCTGGG
This sequence comes from Rothia terrae, assembly GCF_014705925.2. Taxonomy (NCBI): domain Bacteria; kingdom Bacillati; phylum Actinomycetota; class Actinomycetes; order Micrococcales; family Micrococcaceae; genus Rothia; species Rothia terrae. The sequence continues at coordinate 7,203 of NZ_CP062961.1, read as the reverse complement.
CGGGAAACTACTGGCCATCACTGACCCGGTCCCTGGCGCTAGGCATGATGCCTATGCCTTCAAGCATCATGGCTTGGAAAGATATCTTGATGAGAGCACTTTGGCTGATAAGGGTTACATCGGGTTGGGGCTGGCCACCCCAGTAAGACGCAGCAAAGCCCGCAGGATGCCTGCAGATGTGAAGGTGGTGAACAGGTTCATTAATTCACGCCGATCGGTGGTGGAGCGGGTTATCGCGCAGGTCAAGACGTGGCGGGTTTTGCATACAGGTTTCCGGCGGCCGCTGAGCGTGTATGGGCGGGTGTTTGCGGTGGTTCGGGGGTTGGTGTTTTATGCGGCTGGGAGGACTTTTGAATAAGCCTCATGGTGTGGCAAGCTCTTGAGAGTGATTTGGCCCGATTGGAATTTAGCCTAGAGGATCAAACTATTTTTGCTACAAGCAATTCCAAGGGTGTGGATTTTTTAGTTCAGCCAGCTTCTGAACGGTACGCCGATACTGACAGTCGCGGTCGATTAAAATATAAGACTCGTCGATGGGTAGAGATTACCAACCGAGGGGGCACAGACGCTCATGACGTTGTAGTTGAGCCGGTGGAAGACCAACATTTCTGGGTTCAGTGGAACGGGCCTATCGATATTCAACATGGTCAAACTCGAAAAGCAATCTTACAATACACGATGGCAACAAGCCGGGCTGAAATTATTATTAGGTGGACTGAGGGCGGGAAGGAAAAAAGTATGCACGCACAACTAGATTAACACTAGTCTCAACAAATCTCTTTAGCTTAGATAGAGGAACTAGCGTGCGCTGGGTTTAGTTTCAAAAACAAAAAACACGAGCCCTGTGCCTGTTTACGACACCTCTTTACCTGGCAGTGCTAGAAGTTGACCTCTTCAGCTCTAAGGTCGTCGCTTCCAACACTCAATCACCTGAGACTCATTAGCCAACCAACTACCCAACTGCGGATTAACCGTACCCACCAAACGCACCGTCGCCCGATGCACCTGCTGCACCTGCATATTTAACAAACTCTCATGATGCGCCACCCGATTCCTCGCCACATGCATCTGAGTCAGCCGATAAGAAACCACATAAGGGTTAGGCTCATACGGAAAAGCATGGCGCAACGCCTGATCCCAAAGATCCAGCTGCGAATTCTTCGTCCTCACCTGATCCGGATTCAAGCGCGCAGTGGTATTTAGCCGGCCATCCGGCAACAACCGTTTCCACGTTCCCAACGTTATATGAGCCAATACATCATCATGAGTCACATCAGCACCATGACGAGGGTGCGACAGAACCCTCGCGTTGAGATCCTTTTGCGCCCGGGTGAAAGCACTATCGTACTCAGATACAAACCGGTTACCCCGCTTAGAGAGAATCAAATTAGCTATCTTTCGTGAAGGATGCTTGATCCACTCTTCAGATCCACCGCTGGTTCGACGGCGAGGGTCCTGTCTGTGGAGGGGTCGTCCTGTCTGATCATGGATCAGTCCAGGTACTACGGGTTGAGCTAGATTCCAGGTGCGTAATTGCTGATCGATTGCTTCCCGCAGAAAAATTTCTGCGTGCCCTATTGTCTTGCTCAGCTCTTGCGCCAGTTCAATATTCCACAGGTAAAGTTCGCGTTGTTGTTGCACGCTGGTATGTGCTCTTTGATATGGAGCGAAGCGTTCTGAGGCGATGTATTTTTCGAAGCTAAACATGGCAGAGGTATCGAACCATTTCGTTGAGACTAGAGAGGGTTACCTATTCCCCTAGAAGTCTAGTGCAGGCTCTGGTATTATCTAAAGTAGAAACCGAGCCACCAGCGTTTGCGCTGGTATCTAAGAGACTCCGGTATATTTAGTGAGAAATGTTCCCTTGCATGCTGACAGACGTGTGAGGGCTTTCTTTTCACCTTATCTCAGTCCTTCTGAGCTCTTATATAGGAACGTGCACTTAAGATATTGGTTCCCTCTGAAAGACAAGTATGAAGATTGAACAGTTGATGAGCTTCTTGCCTTCAGCTTTCGGTGCGCTCTCTGTCCTCTGCGCAGGACTTTTCGAAAACAGACGAGCGAAAGAAATTCAAGAAAGAATCAGAAAAAATTCGGAGTTGCTAGAAAAATTTCAACCGGAGAACCCTATCTATCAGAAGCTTGAACCCAAGATCCTGAGAGATATAGAGCGTTTAGAGGAGGAAGATTCTAAGCAAAGGGATTGGTCTGCGCTAGTCATCGCCGTTATTTTCTTCGCTATTACTGCACCACTAGCACGAGAAGCTTATATCCTATGGGCACAGGAGCATGTTGTATTCTCTGCTACCTTGTGGGTCATGGCCATAACTGCCGGAATATTCTCTTTATACGCCTTTGTTGGCTGGGTAATACCTAGAAAACCGGAAGACTTTATCACGAGGAACAAAAAGGAGAAAGGTAATAAAGATTCGTCCTGAACGCTTTTCCTTCTATTATGTAGTTTCCTCAACTGAGAATATGAAGTAGGTTCACGGAAAACTTTCGAAATATATCTACTCTTCGAAAGGCAGAACAGGAAAGATGTTATAGCTCAAAAAGTGAAGATCGTCCTCGAAGATGACCTATTTGGAGGCTCAGCAGAAGAGACCGTTCGTTTCGGTCTCGATGGTAAACGTTACGAGATGGACCTTTCAGCAGAAAATGCAACAAAGCTTCGTGAAGCACTACGTCCTTTTGCAAATAAAGCACGACGGTTCCAGACAGAAAAAAGAAGTACACCAAAACAGCGCGTAACTTCCCAACCTGATGGGGAAACCCCTAAAATCCGGGCGTGGGCTCAGGAGAACGGTTACACTATTTCAGCGCGCGGGCGTGTACATCAGCATATTAAAGACGCCTACTATGTGGCGCAAAAAGCATCTTCTCGCGAGGAGTAAAGATGAGAACTAAAGCGTACAGGGGGTGTTATTTCTTGTCACAGAGAAATAACACCCCCTGCGTCATGTACTTAGTCTTCTGCAGTATCGTCTCCGTCAGGGTTATGTCCATTCGCTATAAGAATCCGAATGAACTTATCCTTCCATTTGCCAGTGTGAACCAAACGGTCGAAATCACCCACATAATCGCTGAGCAAAGTCGCCCGAGATTTTTTACTCAGCTCTTGCCAGTTTTCACGAAACACATACAGCGCATTACCGTAGAAGAAGTTCTCTAATGCCACCAGGTTCTCTTTGTATTTGTACCCAATGTATTGAGTCGCACCTGATCTACCGGTGATGATTTGGCCTGGGGCTGTATCTTGAATCATCTCCACACGCTCCTGCATCACTTGATGTGCGAGTTGGTGTGATGTGTTGTTCTGGGCAATCTCAGATAGATAATCGAAGATCTTTTGCTGGTTGTCTAGTTCGTTGATTGCGAAGAAATCCCAAGTAATCTCGAGGGATTTCTCCCATTCCTCTCGTGTGAGATTGGAGCTTCGTGGCAGAGGTGTTGCCCTGGTGGCGCTGATGGAGTCTTGAACTAAAGAGGCTGCCATCAGCAGGTTTCGGTCAGTAGGGGAGATTTCTTTTTCGAAGGGGTAGTTAGCTTCCACGGTGACTCGTATCTGGTCTTCACCAGTCGAAGTTGCTTTGATGGTGAGCTCGATAGAACGTCCGTGCACAATCTCTTTTTGCCAGACGTCTTTGGTGATGGAAACCGTATGAGTATCGGGGCGTCCAAAGTTGCTGGCCTCCCAGTAGAGCGATTTGGGTACTTTAGGGATATCCTTACGGGTCACGATTTGGCCTTCTTGGTTCCATTTGCACCATCGTGTGGTAGACCATTGAGGCAAAACAGTTAACTCTTCACCCCATGTATAAGGCTCTGGAAGTTGGGTAAAGACGGGGAGGGCGAGAACTTCTTCTGAGCTTTTAAAGTATCTGACGGCGCTGACGATGAATTGGCCCTCTTCTAACTGAGTAATTTCTTTGATGAATTTTGGGGGTAATGCGTTATAACCCATGTGGTGTCCTTAGATGCACAGCGAAACTTTTACTTGTGATTCAGGATACGTCTTTGAGTGTCTCTTGAGATTTGCAGAGACTTCATTTACTCAAAAAGTGATCCCACGACCCGCGCTGAGGAGTTCTCTAACCTCGCCCGTGCGTGATCGTACCGTCTGGTGGTACGGGGGTCCTTATGCCCCAGTGAGTCCTGCAGGTGGTGCAAGGGCACGCCCATTTCTAAGGCTAAGGTGGCGTGGGTATGACGCAGCACGTGCGCCGATACTGTCTTATCTATTCCTGCTTTCACTGCTAGTTTGCGTAGTAACCCGTCGACGTTACTTCTCTGCCAGGGTTTGCCGGTACGGGTGATAAAAACCAGGGGAGAAGTCCCAGTCTTTCCTTGAGTCTCTACTTCTAGCCCGGTGGTCTGTGTCAGCTCGCGCAGATTCCGTAGCGTATGTTCAGGCAGATACACTGCTGATTTCTTTCCGCCTTTACGAGTAATCAGCAATTTACCTTCTGATATATCGGACTCTCTGATGCTCAAGGCTTCGCTGATGCGCAGTCCCGTGGAAAGCAACAAATCCACCAGTGTCTGAGCGCGCAAGGAATGCTCGGTGGCAGCATCGAGGAGTCTCAGTGCTTCTCGTTGGGTGAGGGCCTCTGTGGCGGTGAAGTCGGGGTCGATGGTGGGTCTTCGGATGTATTCGGCCGGGGATTTCTCAATGACCTCATCGAGTAGCAAAAATCGATAGAAGGCTGAGATCGCTGCGAGGCGCCGGGCAACGGAAGCGTTCGAGTTGGTGTATTGTTCGTGGACCCGAGAGAAAACATCCAGGTGAGTGCGGCGTACCTGTAATAAATCTACCTGGGCTTCATCAAGGAAGGTGCAGAAGATTTTCAAATCATTGAGATAAGCCTGCTGAGTATTTTCCGAAGTGTAGGAGAGTGCCCATGAGACGATGAGATCGCGGTGTTTGACGAAATTCGGCAGACTTGAGTCTACACTCATCAACCCTGATGCATCACTGGGCATTACATCAAGTTCGCTCGACACTTCCATCACACTTCCTGGGCAAAATCATTTTTTGAGACCCGCGCCACCAGAAAAACAGCGTGGAGCTCTCTCAATCCATTTTATGGTACATAACGTACATTATGTCCTAAATAAAAAAGCATTGTAAAAATGAACGAAGTCTACATTTGTGCACATTCTGAAAAGTATACGAACATAGACTTTCTCGGATGTTTATGAACGTAAACATTCTTAATTGTTTACAAGTATAAACTTTTCAAAATGTTTATAAACGTGTACTTTAGAAAAAGTATACGAACATCAACACTGAGGAAACAGTAACTAACTATGTCTGATCAACCCAGAAATATACGATCATCCCGTGATCTTGGAGCTTTCATCTATGATGCCCGCACCCAACGCCACCTCACCCAAGAAGCCTTGGCCAATAAGGCTAACGTTTCACGAAGCTGGCTTATCGGACTAGAGCAAGGAAAGCGTCCACGCGCTGAAATGGATAAAATTCTCAGCCTTCTAGACGCACTGGATATTTCACTGAGCCTTCAAATGCTGCAGAATCATGAAACTGTATCGAAAAATCAAACTCCTCCAGACAACGCAGCAAAAGAGATCTCTGAACATAAGGCATCTTCACCGGACGCGCAGAATACAACATCAGATACCACCTCAGCTCCTTGGGAATCATTAATAGGTGGTACCTTCAAAAATGCGATCACCTCTCACCTAGATACGAGCCAGCACTTAGAGACATATCTATCGGGCCAAGCAGCACAACCATTCAAGAATGCCAACCAGATTCTCGGGAACGTAGCTGGGGCAAACATGCCGAATATCGCGAAAATGATCGGGGCAAATACGCCCAGCATCGAGAAGGCAATCAGAGCGAATATCCCGAATTTCGGGCAAGCCTCCGGTATCTCCCAAGCGCTCAACTACAAAGAACGAGAGAATAAAACCTCAGACTCTGAGTAAGAACTAGCCGAGAAGAACCCCATGAAAAAACTCTGCGTTGTACTTTATGATCAAGTAGTAGCTGAACTCACCCAAGATTCTTCCGGGGCGAAGAAATTGACCTATATTTGCGATGCCCCACCACCAGCTCAGCTCTCTATCGCACTTCCCTACCGTCATAGCCCCTACCCGAAAAAACCCACAGAAGCTTTTATCGAAGGGCTCATTCCCGAAGGTGAAGCTGTACGACAGTCCTTAGCCGATGAGTACAATCTCTCATCGTGGAAAAATCCCTTCGCAATTTTAGAAAAAATAGGTCTGGAGTGCGCTGGGGCCGTTCAGTTTGTTGCACCAGAAGAACTAGAAAATCTTGCGAATAACCCGGGTGATCTTATCTCTGTCACTGAAGAACAGCTGGAGCGAAGATTACAACGCTTGGGGGCATCTTCCGGTAATTCTTGGGTATTGCATCGAGAACGGTGGTCGTTGGCAGGAGCGCAAAGCAAATTCGCCCTACGCCTTCACCACGGCCAGTGGTATGAAGCTACCGGGGCTCAGCCCACCACTCATATTTTTAAACCGGGTATTCACGATCTTAAAGATCAGGCACTGAACGAACATCTGTGCCTTAAGACATTAGGACGATTAGGTTTACCCGTTGCACACACTAATTATCAGAGATTCGGTGGCTCCGGAGCTATTGTGGTGAAGCGTTACGATCGCATCACTACAGATGCAGGGGTCTTTCGTCTTCATCAGGAAGATATGTGTCAGGCTACTTCTACCTTGCCGGAGAGGAAGTATGAATCTTCTCGGGGGCCCTCTGCTCTTAAAATTATTGAACTCATCAGGCAAGTATGTCCGCCGGAGGATGTAGAGACTTTCGTTCAGGCGCTGATCGCAAATTATTTGTTAGGCGCTCCGGATGCGCACGCTAAAAATTATTCATTGCTACACCTGCCTGACGGGCAGATACGGTTTGCTCCGCTGTACGATATTGCATCAGGTTTTCCATATACCTCCTTATTGAGCGGTGGTAGCGCAGATATAAGCCAGTCAAGTACTCATGGGATTCCCGGCAAAGATGATGGTCTCGAGAAAGCCGCGATGGCTATTGGTGGTGAGCGGCGTTTTGGGAAGGTAACCAGTAAGCATTGGACTAAGTTCGCCCAGGATGCAGGCTTGAATGAAGATCGGTTAAGAGCAACGGTGCAGTATATGGCTGAGAATCTCCCTGAGGTTTTACGTCAGGTGTGTATAGAAGAA
>NZ_CP062960.1:0-85021 GCF_014705925.2 Rothia terrae | reverse complement strand
AGTCACCGATGCCAGCTCACCGTTGATGTCATACTCACGCGACCACCTATGACCTAACGGGTCAATCAGGGCAGTATTTTGCATCAACTGGTCATAGACAAGTGACCAGGTGGAACCTGCAGGGTCGGTAATAGATGCCAAGTTACCCATAGCGTCAAAGTCATGGGTAGTAGTACGTCCCAGCGGGTCAATAACGCGCGCGATTTCCCCAGCGATGTTGTACTCGTAGGCAGTCACCGCTCCAGCAGGGTCCGTCACAGTGTTTAAGCGTCCGCCGGTGCCGTAGCCAAAGCGCCATAGCGCGCCGTCAGCCTCTTGCCGAGCAACTAGCAAACCTGCCGCGTCATAGGTGAACGTGGTGGTGAGGCCTAGCGGGGTGATGATGCGCTGAATACGACCGGTGCCATCACGTTCAAAACGCGTGGTCTCACCAAGCGCATTGGTGATTGCGGTCATCTCACCGTAAGCATCGTAGGCACAGGTGACGCTCACGCCAGTAGGGCCAACCATAGAGGTCAATAGCCCGTTCTCCCAGTTCATCTGTGTGTGTCCGCCCAGAGCGTCCACTAGCGTACTGGGATTGCGTTCGGCACCGGTTTCATCGGCGTACTCGTAAGAAATCACGGCGCCGCTGGTAGTAATAAGAGTTTTCAGGCGGTCATGCGCATCCCACTCATAGGTAGCATCAGCACCTTCAGGGGTCACCTCGCGGGTGAGTAGACCGCGCTTATTGTAGGCGCGCACCGTCATAGACCCGTCACGCTCGGTGACTGAGACGCGGTTGCTGAAAGTATCGTAAGCCATGGACTGACGGTTCTGGTTCGCATCAATCATGCCCACCAAGCGTCCCTTAGCATCTGAAATCCAGGAGTTCGCGTGAGAGCCGTCCTCGTTGGTCACCAGGGTGACGCCACCGGAGAGATAAGAGTATTTGCGCACCACGCCATGGGGGTAACGCTGTGAGCGCACACGACCTAGTGCGTCATAGAAGTTCTCAACTTCCACGGTGCCATCAGCGGCGGTGACAGCACTAATCAGGTCTTGCTCGTTGTAATTGTAGTGACGGATGCCTGCCGCGGTACGGGCGCCCGTCAGTTTGCCTACTTCATCGTAGATATATTCCACGCGGGTGCCGTCGTTCGACTGCACGTAAGCTACCTTGGAATCAGCGTACTCGACATTGATAAAGCGTCCTCGGGCATGCTGAATGCGAGTAACCTCTTGACGCTCACCGCGTTCCACCATGATGATATTTCCGGTGGATTCACCGTGCCCAACCCAGTAACCGGCTGTATCGAAGGCCCACCAAGAGCCCTGATTATCGCGCACTACCAATAGGTGTTCCGTGGGGGTATTGAAAGTAGCGGGTAGGCTCTCGCTTGCTTCTTTGGTCAGCCACAGGGCATGCGCATCGGCGCGCTCCCACCCATCACCACGACGCGGGAAGATGAGATGCTGACCGTCTTCTTTGATCCAAGTAGCGTTCTCATCAGTGAGAATCAGACGCATATCTAGCGACGATGACCATCCCAGACCAAAGACGCCAGAGGTACGGTTGAGCGCGTTATACATACGGGTAATACTCAGCGCTGAGGAAGCACCCGTGAAAGCAAGGTCAGTTTCAGGTTCAATAAAGTTACCGGTAGCAGCGTTAACGGGGTCGCCAATGTAACCAGCGGCGGCTTCTGAACCTTGGATGGTGGGAGTATCAACCTTGAGATCCGCACGTAGATGGCTGTTTGCGTTACCTACGGCTGCTTCCATTGCAGAGGTCGGCACGGTGGAAACCTGCTGGGCGTTTCCGCTAATTCGTTCGAACTCATCTGCAATTTTATTGAGCCACTCTTGCTCTTTAGAGTTATCCTTCAACCACTTATCAAGCTGATCGGGGATGTTACCCACGGTAATAGGCGCCCACGTGCACTCACTGGCATAAGCTTCTAAGGCGGATTTCATATCACCGGGAAAAGTCGTTAGCTCATCATCGAATCCTTTGAGTGTCTGAGTCCCTTCTCTCATATTTGAGGGGACTCCTGAAACTACACTTTCTTGACCTGCTTGACCGGTCGGAGTTTCCTTAGACGAGGTTGATGGTGTGCTGGCTGAGGGTAAAGCGGGGGCAGGAGGAACTTCCTCTTGTTCCCCGGCGCCAAAGAATTCTTTAACGTCTTCTTTGAAGTTTTCCCAATCACTTTTTTCAGCGTCCGCCTTAGCTTCCTCATAAGCCTCAATAGCGCGATCCATAATGTACGCAACTTGCTCCATTGCGCCGGCAAGTTCGTTAGAGTCGCCACTAACTGTGTCCTTGTTGGTGGTGTAGACCGTGGCGTAGGGGCCTTTGAAATCTTTGAGGATGGTATCGGCCGCGCCGTTGCGTCCGCCGACCTGATCTTTTAACTTACCGGCAGCTTTATTGAAGGTTTCTTTTACCTTGCGCGCAGTGTCGGGGTTGAAGGGAATTTCAGGGGCACCCATGGGTCAATCCTCGTGTAGAAGTGGATAGTGATCGCTGATATCTCAGCAGGAGTGTGGCTACTGGTGGAATGAGAAATGCGTAAACGTAGGGAACGGGACCGTGGTTACGTTCCGTTCCCTACGCGTAGAGACGGTAGACAAGACTTTACGCGCCGCCACCTGCGGTGAAGATATCCTGAGCAATCTTCTGCAACTGCTGCTGCAACTCATCAAGCTCAGTCTTTGCCTTTTCCAAAGCTGACTTGGTTTCAGGCCAAGTTGAACCGCGGAACTGTTCAGCCAAAGGACCATCCCAATTATTGGGGTCTGACAGGAGCTGACCCTGGCCATCGAGTGCCTGAATCTGGTCTGCCAGACCGCCATTGATGATTTCTTGGATGCGGGTAATTGCTGATTTCGCTTCGTCGGAGGAGAGAACGCGTGCCATGGTCGTAGAACCTTTCAGTAGGCGGATGTAAGAAACGAACCAGAAATAGTAATAACCACTAGGTCAACTTACTCCGGGTTCCCTCTGAGAATACTTGAGCACCTTCGCCTCATGAAGTTTATTATTGATAATCATAAATAAACTATTTTCACACGAAAGTTATAAAGAGGGTTTGACTTGCACCTTCACCTGAAATTGGTTCAAAATTTTGATATTTGTCCATTAAATATTTCATAGTATGACGAATTATTCCAAGTATCTCCACCTCATAATCCCCTCCCCATTATCGACGAGTGCTAATGGCAAAATTATTACTTTGTAAATCAGTGAAATTACCTACCTGAGCGTTTACTGAACACTGGTCGGCAACAGAGAGTGCAGTAATCTTCTGCCCGCTCGCATCTACCATGAGGTGCCCCGCGCATCCATCGGAAAAACGCACCGGATCTTTATCGCCAGCAATTGCCTGCAACATACTAGAAGGCTTACCAAAAGTCTCAGAAGAGTACAGCGGGTTCAACGCATCCTCACCACTGGGCCACACCGGTAACAGGGTGACAGGTACAACAGTTTGGCTAACAGTTCGCTCAGGGACTTTTACTGCAATATCAGTCAGGCGTTGAATAGGGTATGAGGCACTCTTGTAATCCTTAGAAGTAATGGCATCTTGAGTTTGTTCAGAAACCGCATCGAGCCACTTCTCTAACTCTTGTTGATCAGCTACTTGAGCTGAAACCTTACCAGTTATCTCCAGCTCTTGATTGGGCATAATTTCAACATTTTGAAGATTCCACCCACACTGCACATTCATGTCCGTAACAGTCGGCTGATTTCGTTGGGCATCTGCGTTTTCCCATGAGGCATTAGGGCAAGAGTCTCCATCTTCAGTAGCCGGTAGCACCTCCAACAAATCACCAGATAGCGGCGCTTTTTGCGCACTGTAAATGATTTTCAGCTCAATCGTTGAGCTACTGGGGTTATACGTAGCTTCACGCCGCACAGATAAGCCAGTGGGCAAAGGAGTTTCCTGCGACCCCATAGCGCTAAAAGGCTCACCAGGTTTGGAATGAGCGCTCACCGCCCAGTAAATTCCCCAGCCAGCACCAGCTAATAAAAGAACCCCGAGTACGGACAGCCAGATTGCTTTAGACCGAGATTTCTTAACCTCTTGAACAACAGGAGATTCGACATGCTCTGAGTCTTGAGCTGCTCTTTCAACATGTTGTGGCTTGATAATAGTGGCACGTGCTGAGGCGCCAAGAATTGGAGGCGCTGCATCCTCAGCAGGCTCTGGCGCTAAAGAAGCAGTGCTATTCCCCGACCCGCGAATCACCGTTTCAGGGCGCTTAGCCTCTGCAAAACCGCGAGGAGAAGGCATGGGCTGCAAGGCAGGCAAACTTTCAAACCGCTGCGCCAACACTCTCAACTGAGATGCGGCATCCAACGGGTGGGGTCGTTGGCTGGGATTTTTATCAAGCAGTGCCATGAGCACCTGCATGATTGGTTCTGGCACGTCAAGAACTGGAACCTGGGCAGAAATATGCCGATAAGCAATCGTAAAATCAGTGCCATCACCTGCGAACGGGGTGCGCCCCGCCAGGAGCTCATAGAGCATAATTCCTGTGGAATACACATCCCCTGCAGCGCCACTGGTACCGTGCTGAATCAGCTCCGGCGGTAAATAGTACGGGGTTCCCACGATTCCCGTGGTGTTAGCATGATCGGCGTGAATGATGGAGGCAATACCGAAGTCCGTGATTCGGATTTGTTGGGAATCAAGATCTTGGGAGGCTGCAGCCAACAGAATATTATCGGGCTTAATATCTCTGTGGATGACGTTCTGCCCGTGGGCATACGCCAAGGTTTCAAGCACTGTCGCCACCAGTTGCAAGGCAAGCGCGGGCTTGAAGGTACCCCGCTGTTCCAGCTGGTCGCGCAAAGAGCCACCGCTGTAGTAGTCCATCACCAAAGCAAGAGTGCTACCCTCAACCACCAAGTCATGTACCGTCACAATGTGCTCGTGTTGTAGGCTCATAAGCACTGAGCGTTCTCGAACAAAACGTTCCACAACCGAGTGGTCTTCTGCCAGGTGTTGATGCAAAATCTTTGCAATTAAAGGCTCAGATTTCTTCGAATGCTCAAGACGCCATACCTGGCCAGAGGCACCTTTGCCTATTAATTTGACGAGCTTGTACGAAGCCCCCAGTGGTGCGCCAGCGGCAACCTCTCCCATGCGTTTCCTTTTTTCTGAGTATTAAGCCTCTCTATAGTTTAGTTCAGAACACTAAACAGCGGACGCCACTAAAAAGACAGAGGTTAAATAAAATCCAAACACCTCAGCTATTATTTAATATCGTCCCACGCATTTACATTGTCTTGGAATTTGTATGCCTACTGAATCTAAAAATTCGCCATTCAGCTTTTCTTTTTCGCGTATAAAGAAAACATCTGCGCTTGCCTTAGTCGCAGCGTTTATTCTTTCTGGTTGTGGAAGCGAAAACACTAGTTCGATTAACGCTTCTAATGTCCTACAAAACGTAGGGGTAGACCTGAACAACTCAGCTGAGGTTTCTAAAGTGCATTCCACGGTGGTTTCCTTCGACTCAGCCAGTGGCGCATCCTCAAGCAAAGAACAAGACTATGCCCTGCGTGATACCGTCAATGATTTGCCGATTCGCATTACTACCCGGTACACCACCGATGAAAAATCAGGTAATAACCTAGATGATCTTGAGGGATACACCGGTGATGTCAGCATCGACATCACCGTTGAAAACCTCACGGTATCCCCTGAGCAACTCACCTACGATGTAGCAGGTGCGCAGAAAGAGAAAACTGCTCTCGTTGGCGCGCCTTTATCAGTCGCTGCATCCACCACCTTTCAGGGTGTAAAGCCACAAAAGATTCTCTCGGATGCAACTGTTGGTAACGGCAACACTAACGGCATCATCAGCACCAATGACGAGGGCGACGCTGTACTACAGTGGGGCAAAATTCTTGCCGGTCCCTCCTCTAGTGCCAGCACTACCTTCACCGTGAACCTCTCTGCAGAAGATTTGAAGGTCCCAGAGTTCACCGTGGCCGTGCACCCAGGTTTGAGTAACGATTTGAGTGCATCCGGTGCGGTTTCATCATCATTTAGTAAAACTCAAGACTCAGAACTTGAGCTCATGCAACAGACAGTAGAAATCGTTGCAGAAGCTAACCAAGCCCTGGCAGATGCAGGCGCGACTATCTCTGATATTCGAGATAACCTCAACTCAACCTCAGAATCCCTAAAATCATCCACGGTGCAGGAACTACAACAGAGTTCTGACAAACTCACCGGGCAACTCACAGACTTGCAAGAAAAACTTGGGGGTTTGAAAGCTAATCTTGGTGAAAGCACTCAGGGCTCGCAGAGCGAACTCATCGGTCAAATGCAACAGACTGTTGAGTCGCTTGAAAAATTCCTAGGACGCGAAGGGGAACAAATACCTGCCCCTGTAATGGACGCTGGTACTTGCAAAGTTGACGTCACCCAGCCTGCCAATGGCACTTCTGTTTACTCGAATATGGTGCAACTGTCCAACATTCTTGGTGAATACAGCAAAGCTAACGTTGATTGCCGCGATCGAGTTGTAGATGTTATGAACTCAATTCTTGGTCCGGAAAATCCCACACCAGAAACCTGTAAAGACTCTACATCTGCAGCATGTTCTGTTTTCAACTCCCAGGTTGTTATGACGGCTACTCTTTTGGAGTCAGCTGCAAATACTAACAAGATGGTAGAGCAACTACGCCCCGGAGCTTTGAGCCAAGTATCAACGGATTACGTCGCTGCATACGAGGCCCTACAGGATTTGCAAAAGCAAGTTGATGCCTTGCCGGAAAACACCGAAACCGTACAACCGGTACCCGCACCTACCACTCCCAGCGAATCACCAAGCCCTTCTGACACTCCCTCCCCCGAGGAAAACCCATCTCCTACTCCTACTGAGACTTCAACAAAGGAACCTTCAAAAAACCCTGAAGATTACAAGGACATCCTGGCAAGTCTCGATACGATTGACGGTCAGATGAAAACTTCAAGTGAAAACTTGCAGAAGCTTGAAGACTTACTCAAGAGCATCAACAACACTGCTCAAAAAGCACTAGCAGAAATTACCAAAGACGCGCCGGGCAACGGCTCAATGCTGACCCAGAACCAAGAACTCGCTGATCAGCTGTGCACTTTAACAGACGGTGGTACAGAACAGGCAGGCAAACTTTCACAAGAAGAAGTCAACCGTCTACGTGGTTATCTCACCGATACTCCGTGCGGCGAGACACCGACTCCGGTCACGCCTTCGCCTACTCCGACTACTCCTAATCCTGGCTCACCGGAGCCCGTCAAACCTGAGTCCACACCAACTCCTGATGTGTCACCCACCCCTACAGCCTCACAGTCGTCATCCACTCCGGAACCTAACGATAACAGCGGCACTCCTATAGTTATTGACCCAGCTGCGGATATCACCATTGATACCCCTCAGGGCTATCAAGACCCTATGGATACGCGTCTTAAAAATCAGGCAGATTTATGGACCAGTATCTTGAACAGTACTGACACTGTCTCGGAAGAATCCCAAACCGCTCAAGAAATTCAAGCTGTGCGCGAGAGTTTAACTGGGGTTACTGACGAAACCGCGAAAATTCGTGATGCTCTCGATCGAGAAATTGTGGGTGGCAACGTTAATCCTAAGAATGAGGACCCTACACCGCAGAACCCTCAACCGCAGCAACCTGTAAATCCGCAGCCGGTCGAACCTCAGCCTGAGGTGTCAGATCCTCAGACCCCTCACCCAGTGATCCCTACCCCCAATCAGGACGTTAAAGCTATTAAGAATTCAGTGCCTAACCTCAATGGTCGGTTTGAAGACCTTTCAACCAGCCTTGATGATTTGGCAACTCAGCAACAAGAAATTAATGATGCTCTTCAACAACTTATGAAGGACGCACCAGCTGAAAACGCCGATGAAATTGCAGATATCCTCAACCAGCAGGCGCGCAATGTTTCACGACAGCGCACAGGCGGAGAACAGGCAATTACGGATCTCTTTTCGCAACAGGTAACTACTCTTAGTGGTAGCTCAGACTCGATTTCGAATCAGGCGGATGCGCTGGTGAAGGACCAGAGTGAAAAACTGAACGCTGCAGCGCAACAGCAAGTTGAAGAGGCAGACGCTCGCACCCAGTCAGCACTAGAGCGCATCCAGGAGAGCCACGATCAAGCAACGACCGACGCTGCCGGCGCATCCACGGTGCTTACCAGCGAACTCGAGAAAATCATGCTTGATGTTGGCGATACCTCTGTGACCGGTTCTGGCCTATTGGGCTCGCTCCAGAATAATGCGGGTAATGCTGAAAATGCTGACTACCAGCTTTCGCTAGCCACTGAAAATGCGCAGAAGTACTCGACTATCCGTGAAGAAGATATGGGGGCTATCCGGCTCAAGCAGGCACAGTATGATGCTTCTTTGAAGAAGCTTGGCAACCTGCCACCCTTCCATCTAGAAGCTCCTTCCGGCGCCACAGTGAAAACAATCTATACCTTCACTATCGGAGGAGAGAAGTAGCTGTGAAGGAAAAACTAACTAATATCGGTATTCCTGTAGCGCTTTTACTGTTGATTACTGTCATTGCAATAGCAGGTATCTTGCGAGTCAAAGCTGATGAAAAGGATGAGGCTGTAGCTGTTACTGTCCCAGTTGAACTTAATGTTGATGGCAACGTTAAGGGTTCTTCTTATGGTCTCATTGTGACCATTGGTAATGAGAATGCTCAGGGCTCGCAATGGAATCAGGCAGCTTCCGGGGCGAAAGTAGCATTAGAGCGTTTCAATCGTTCAGGAGCTGATCTTCATCTTGCTACCGAAGATGATCGTGGCACAGATGAAGGTGCTCGTCAGGCCGTTGAAAATCTTGCTGCCCAAAAGGTATCGGGTATTGTCATTTCCTCCAGTGGGGATCACGTCCAAGCGGCAGTACAAGCAGCTAAAGAGCGTAATATTCCCGTCATTTTGCCCTATGAAAATTCTATTGACGATGCTCGGTCCCTCCAGCCCTCAACAGAGTCCCTTAACGATGTGTTGTCTGCTGAGCACCCTGGCGGAAAAGGCATCATCAGAATTGACCAAGAAGGGTTTGCAGGTATTGATGTTCCTGCCGAGCGCACCCTGAGCGTTAATGGGTTTACTGACATTAACACGTTCTCTCAAAGTCTCGTCAAAGATACTGCTGAAGCTGGTTCTGATACTGTCGTCTTCGTAGATGCAAGTGCGTACCAAGAGGCAAAACTAACGAGAGCATTGCAAGAAGCCGGACTGAAAACACAGATTGTTCTGGGCCCCCAGGCCACAAGTCCGGCTTTTAATGACGTATTTATGAAAGATAACCAATCTACGGTTATTAATGCCCAAAGTATAGGGTTTAATGCTGGTGACTCTGTAGCACTTCAATCTGATGGGCAAGGTCGTTCCATGTCCGCTTATCTTCAGATGGTCAAAATCCTCAGCGAATCCAAGGACGCGATGAGCGTTATGGGTGACCAAAAGTTCAGCGATGTTGCGGCCAGTGCTGATTCTAGAAGCCATGATGCACTTGTAGCTTTAGTTCGAGCTACTGAGCATGCTGAATCTATTGCGCCGCAGGACGTCAAATCATCGTTGAATGACCTGAAACTTTCTTCTGCAGACGGTATTACTAGCGCTGATATGGATTTCGCTCAGCACCACGTGATTCAGGATGCGCCCCTGTTATTATCCGCAAATGCTGGAGATGTTGAGATGCGCGTAGCGGACGCTAACGCACCTTCTCACCTCGTGTGGTTTGCACAAGCATAATCCAATGGCCCTTCTGGTGTTTCCCAGCAAGGGTGCTCATATCACCCACACCTTTCGACATTTAGAAAGTACCCCTCATGCGCGTTCTTATAAGTATTGATTCGTTGAATCGAACCGTAGAAGTCGACAGTTGGCGTGGAAACACAACGCTGTGTGAACTCATTGCAACCGTTGGTGGACCAAAACTGGATGCAGAAGACTCACTGTATATTGATACGCATGTTGTAAAAGCGGGGGACTTTATTGAGAAACTGCCTCTGCTTGAGGGTTCCCGTATCTCACGTTTCCCGTTGAACGGTACCCCTACGTTACCGGGATGGGTAGTAAGTATCAGTGGTGGTCTGCAATCAGGTGAAATAAAACCTGTAACTCGCAAACGGCCCATGATTTTTGGGCGCTCTGACCAAGCTGATGTAGTACTCAGCACCGAGAGCGCATCGTGGGAGCACTTCACCGCAACTCTCACTGATGAAGGCCTTCAAGTTACAGATAGCGGTTCAACTAACGGCACCTATGTGCAGGGCACAAAGGTAGAGTCGGATACCCCTGTTGTCATTAGTGAACCCACTGAAGTTCAAGCTGGTGGAGCAACCTTGCTGTTTCAACCCATGCTCCACGAATTTACAGCACCGGCCCCAGGTAGTCTGCACAACCTCACGCCAAATCGAACAGCACCTTTTAATCGTCCGCCGCGTCCGTCGCTTCCTAGCCTGCCTGGTGCAGTCACTCCACCCAAGCGTGAGAACGTCAAAGAAAATTCAAAGTTTAATATTGCTATGGTGTTAGCACCTCTGGTGATGGCCGGGGCTATGGTCATGCTTATGGGGAGTTTTAGGTACGCAGCCTTTGCTCTGCTGAGTCCTGTAGTAATGATTGCAACGTGGTTTGAGGGGAAACACCGCTACAAAAAAGAACTTGCGGCTGAAGAGGAACGTTTCGCAAAAGCGCTTGAGGATTTTAAGAAGGACCTCGAAAAGGCAGCAACTATTGAGCGGTCTCGTCGGCAAGAGCTAACACCCGATAACGCGACGGTCATGCGCCGTAGTTCCCTACCTTCTACAGAACTTTGGCAACGTAGATTTGAATCTGCAGATTTCTTGCTTGCACGCATCGGCACAGGTAACCGGGACTGGAAACCCGAACTTGATAAACGTTCGAGCACCACTCTCGAGGACGAAGTACAGAAAACCTATGATGCTTTTGAATTGCGCGGTGCACCGCTCATGGCAAACCTCAATAGAGGCGGCGTTGTAGGTATCGTTGGTCAACGCGAAGGAAGTCTTGCTCTAGCGCGTAGCCTCGTTGTGCAACTAGCAACTCATGTAGGTCCTGCAGACCTTACCTTTGGTATCTTTTGCGATGAAGGTAAGGAACACGACTGGGGGTGGGCGTCTTGGCTACCTCATACTCGCCAAGCAGGTAGCGTAGACGGCGGGCGATGGATGGCATCGGGTCGTCACCGTAGCACTGAAATGCTACGTTCTCTCCATCAAGGTATCGATCATTTTATTACCCCTGCTGTGATGCTGGTCCTTGACTCGGAGGTCCTTACTGAGGGGCGGGATGCTCCAGCGCGTGAACTGCTTGGATACGGACGGGAAACTCCCACACGCTCATTAGGGTCCAGCTCTCAAAAGGCTGATCACACTGTTTCAGGTATCGTCATTGCAAGTTCTGAAGAGCAACTCCCCGCATCCTGCACCAGCATTGTACGTGTGCGTGAAGATGCTGAGGCAGATATCTTTGAACCCGAAAGTCGCACCCTTATTAAAGACGCAGTACTTGCCGGTGTAGATTTGGAACAGGCCGAGCAAACCGCTATGCGGCTTGCACACTTTGATGACCCTGAATTAGTGGTCCCTGGTGCTGCGTTGCCGCGGTTGGTGCGTGCTCCTGAACTCTTTGATTTAGCGCCTGCGAAGTCAGAAAAAGTGCAGAAACTTTGGCGAGAACGTACCGGCATTTCTGCTCCAATCGGTGTAGGCGATGACGGTGAAGTGGTACTGGATATTGTGCGCGATGGTCCACACGGTCTAGTCGGCGGTACCACAGGTTCAGGTAAGAGTGAATTTTTGCGTACTTTCGTCGCTGGTCTTGCCGCACGAAATTCTCCCGAAGACCTCAACTTCATTTTGATTGACTTCAAGGGTGGTGCTGCTTTCAAAGCATGTGAGCGTTTACCTCACACTATAGGCACCATCAGCAACCTCGACGAGCAGCTGGCAGATCGCGCTTTGCGCGCTTTGGATGCTGAGATGCATCGGCGCCAGGTCCTCTTCGCACAAGCGGGCGAAGGCGTGGACAACATCAAAGACTATATGGCCACTAACCCCGCCGAACCTATGCCACGCATCCTCCTTGTCATTGACGAGTTCGCGATGCTGGCAAAAGACTTCCCTGAGGTCCTACAGTCACTTGTCAACGTCGCAGCTGTTGGTCGTACCCTCGGTGTACATATGATTCTTGCGACTCAGCGTCCTGCCGGTGTAGTGAACGATGATATTTTAGCGAATACTAACTTGCGCGTGGCGTTGCGTGTACAAAGTAAAGAGGATTCATCAAACGTTATTGGTGTGCCAGATGCTTCAGCTATTGAACGCACACAGATGGGGCGCGCCTATGTGAAGCTTGGGCAAGAAGATATCTCTGCTGTGCAAACCGCGTTGGTCACGGGGCAAACTCCAATCGAAGGCGCTACCCAGCTTGAACTTCGAGAATCCAGCATCTTTGGGGTTCCCCAAAAATCTTTGGTTGAAAAACCGAAAGTTATCTCTGAGGAGAATGACCTAGATCTGTTGATTGATGCAGTGTGTTCAGCTCATGATGAGCTGGGCATCTCAGCACCGCGTCAGGTCTGGCCAGAAGCTCTGGGAGAACGTGTAGCTCTCGATGGGTTCTCAGCGCCGATTGTGACTGACCTGGGTAAAATTCAGCAGCCAGTGGGATCGTTTAACGGTAATCAGTTGAACTTTGCGCTTGCCGATCAACCTCAGTATCAGCGTCAAATTCCGGCTGGTTGGGATGTGAGCAGGGGCAACCTCATGCTGGTGGGTATTCCTGGTAGTGGCACCACTACAGCTTTGGCATCTTTAGCTTTAGTCGCTGCTGCACAGCGTTCTCCTGCAGAACTTGATCTGCTGGTTCTTGATGTGGGAGCTGGCGGTCTTAAAGACCTGCAGATGCTACCGCATACTGTTGCGTATGTAGGGCATGGGGGACGTGCAAAAGAACAACGTGCACGTTTTTTGAGGTTTTTACAAACTGAATTAGAGCGTCGTCGTGCCAGTGCTGGAGATGAGAAGCCTATGTTGATTCTCATTGATGGTCTTGCAAGCTTGCGTGATGAATTTGATGATTATGATGGTCAGATTCTGCTCAATATGCTTTATCGTGCTTACGCCGAAGGTGCATCACTCGGTATGCATTTTGCGGTGGCAACTCCGCGTTCGAAGGCTATTCCGATGGCAATGGATGAGGTCACTACTCAGAAGTGGCTGTTCAAACTGGCTGATACTTATGACTACTCCGGTCAAGGTGTTAAGGGTAAGAATATTCCCGCTTCTGTTGCAGGACGTTGTGTGAGTGTGGAGCAACTTTTGCAGATGCATGTGGCAACCCCTGATATCAGGTTTGAAGAGGCTGTTGTGAAGGTACAACAGTTGTGGCCTGATGCTGTCACTAAGGCTGATGTTATTGGTCAGCTTCCCGATGCGGTGACGGTGAGTGAACTTGGAGCTCATGCTGATTTGTCGGGTGAGCCTTGGCGTATTCCTGTTGGTTTGGGTGAGCAGGATTTGAGTCCTGTCTTTTTGGAAACTTACCACGGTGAGCACATCCTTATTGCGGGTACTGCTCGTTCAGGTAAGTCAACGTTGTTGCTCGCTATTCGCAATATGGTGGAGCAAGCACATACAGGTGAAGCTGGGCAGACTCCAGAAGTGTGGGCTATTTGTTCACGTCGTTCGCCTCTTGCCTCAGAAGATTTTGATCATTTGGCAGTTGGTGATGATGAGGTTCCTGCTTTGGTGGCTCAGTTACGTTTAGCTTCAGGGCCTGTGGTGTTGTTAATTGATGATGCCGATAGCTTTGCAGATAATGATAAATCAATCGCTGGGTTGGTAGATTCGCCTGTACCTGGTCTTTGTATTGTTGCAGCGGGGCGTTCAGATGAGTTGCGTACGCTGTACAGTCACTGGACGAAGACTCTGCGTAAGGCCAAGTGTGGCGTTTTGTTGCAGCCTAATGTTGATCTTGATGGTGATTTGTTGGGTGCGCGTATTCCGCGTAAGGCGCCGGTGGAGCTAAGTGTGGGTCGTGGTTATGCGGTGTCTAATGGCAATGTGCATTTGGTTCAGGCGGTGAGCGCTTCGTAGGGTCTGGTCAGGTAGCCACTATCACCGCACCCAACGGGGCGGTGACCTCCTACGAATACGACGCTGCCGGTCAACTAGTAACCACAGTAGACCCACTAGGCCGCCGCACCACAGGCACCTACGACGCCGCTGGTCGGTTACTTTCGACCACAAACCCTGACGGGGATGAGCTGGCTTACACCTACGATGCCGGTGGATTACTAGCAACCACCCGGTTCAACCAGCGCCTGGTCTCACGGGTAGAACGAGATGTACGTGCTCGCACCACCTGTGTACTGGATTACACCCAACCCGGAACATCACTCACAAATGAGAACACCGGCACCCCGGTAGTACACACCCTGGCCACCGACCGCCTGGGTCAGCTGATTGAGCGTACCACTACTAGAAAAGATGCAGCTGGTGCTACTATCACCGACCAACAGGTACGTATTGCTTACACCCCTGACGGGGCACGCTCACACATGGTAGTCAACGGGCAAGCCACTGACTACACCTACGACCAACACACCGGTTTACTCACCACGCTCATGCGCACCCACAGTGCTGATAACGCCGTTGGTGAAAAGGGTCAGAGCCAGTCAGTCCCCTCAGTGCTTGAATCCTTGACCTACCACTACGACCAAGATGCGCACCTGACTCACATCACCGATCACACCGGGGCGGTACTGCGTGCCTTCAACACCGTGCCCACCATTGTTGAAGCAGGCACCACCGGCGGTGCGCAAGAGGCTGATGCTTCTTATGTCACTGACGGTGGGTGGGCAACTATCGAACACCGCCACGTAGATGGTCAGCAGCAGTCCGTCACTACCTACTACAATGCTGAAGGTCTGGTGATCGGTGTTGATGACACCGCAGATGGTCTGCGCCTGTTGACTTATGATGATGCACACCAACTCACCGCGGTGATGACTGATCACGGTACGCACCGTTTCACCTATGACACTGCTGGGTTTCTCATCGGTGAGGAAACTACTACTGGTGTAACACGTGAATACACCTACGATGATGCCGGTCAACTAGTACGCCTGCAAGACTCACAGGTGGGTGTGAGTGAGTATGTTTATGACGGGTTGGGTCGTAGAGTACAACACACCGATCACACCGGTGCGGTGAGCACCTATGCGTATTCACCGGTAGGACTACTGGCTGAAATCATCGGCGAAGAACGGGACGCGGTGTACCTGTGGAATGACGCGTTGGGTCAGGTTGCTGCTGTGGCAACCGGTAGCGTCGGTACTAATGCTGGGTCACCCACTATGATGTGCACCCTGACCTGGGATCCGGTGGCTTTCACCCCTACCGTGTTGGGTGTGAACAACACCCTTGTGTCGCTGGGTGCTTTAGCGTCCCTGGATGCTGTGGGTGGACGTGGGGTGGATCCTTTTGGTCTGTCCCCGGTCGTGGCTGGGTTCACCACGGGTTCTGGTGTTGGTAGTGATGTTAGTTCTGATGCTCAAGGACTCCTCACCACCGGCAGTATCCCTGGTGTACCTGGTCTTGGCCTGACCCGTGCTGGATCTGTACAGGTGGCCGGGTTGGAGATTCTGGGTGTGCGTGCTTATGATGCGACCACTCGTGGGTTTATGTCCCCTGATCCGTTGGTTTCTCCGGTCGGTGCTGGTTGGGCTGGCAATGTCTACGCTTTTGCTGGTAATGACCCGGTAGGACAGGTGGATCCGTGGGGTCTGTCCCCGATGACAGCAGCTGAGTTCCGGGAGTACCGCCAAGATACTTCCGCCCGCGCCATCGAACGCATGGGCAAGGGCCTCGCCGACTTCGCCGACCGCAACGCAGGCTGGATCGCCCTAGGTGTTGCAGCAGTCGGTGTAGCAGCCCTGGCAGTATCCGGACCAATTGGTTGGGGTATTCTCACCGGCATGGCGCTGTCCGGCGGTATCGAAATCGGCTCACAGTTACTCTCCGGTGAACCACTTGATTGGAAGAAAATCGCTAAAAGCGCCTCTATTGGTGGTATCGCCGGTGGTGTCGGTGCAGGTGTTGCCGGTCTTGCTACCAAAGTCGGGTCAAAAATCTTTACTTCTATCGCCTCTAAATACAGCACTCAGGCCGGTGCTGTGAATCAGCAGATGTCGCAGGTCTTTAGGAATGTAGCGACGAATCCTACAACGAAGAACGCGGTACCGAAAATTGTTACCGGTTTGAAAAGAACCCAGCAAAGTTTGATGGGTAATGCTCAACGGTATTCTTCTCTTGCCTCTAAGGTAGGTTCTGCTGGTGCTCGTGAGGGTGTTGCTGCCTATGTTGAGGCGGGTACGGATACAACGTTGACGTATATAACGGACGGTCATCATGTTACGGGTAAGGGGTTGGTGGCTGCTTGGGGTGTTCCGGCGGTGTCGAATGCTGTGTTGCCGAAACCTGTCTCAAAGTATGTTGATAATCGGTTGACTCAGTTCGGCTGGGAAGCAACCGGTGGGGTTTCACAAAAGATTCGCTCCGAAGTTGCTCAGGGTGTCGGTAATTTTACCAATGGTGTGGTCTCCTACTCCGGTGCGCCCATGACGTATTCACCGCAGTATGAGTCTTTCCGCGACTCTACTTATGATGGTGTGGGATGGGATTTCAACAAAGCCTGGCAAGAGGGTCTAAAGGAAACTTTTAAGGGTGGTGCTTCTTCAAGTCATCCGGTGGAGTCCTTGAAATCCGTCTCTTTTGAAGCTAAGCCGGTCAGCAGTGGCGTGGATTATGCTGGTATGGCACGTGATAGCGCGATGTTGAGCGCGGGCGCCTCAGGTGTTGAGGTTTCGGCAGCGAGTATTTATCACCATGAGAAGGGAACCACTAATGAGTAAAGAACATTCTTCTGTCCAGGGGAAGAAAAAGAAGCTGACGTTGATAGATAAGTTAGTTCATTTGCCGTTGACACTTATTCTGATAGGAACCGTGGTCTACGGTATCTCACACGTCGTTCTCTCAGGTACCATCAATCGTGCCTTCAATCACCCCCAACAATGCACTATCACCGCAGCTGTAGCACAGCGTAGCGGTTCAAAATCTTATAGTTCTTCCTCTAATATCTACATCCAGAGTCCAGACTGTTCAGATCTAAGGTTCATTGGAAAAAATGAAGGACATACAGACCAAGAAATTGTCGATCGCATCCGAGGGTTTAAAGGTCAGAAAGTGACGGTGTATGTCGGCGTCTGGCAGACTCCGTTTTCGGCGACCGATGTTGCCGGCATCGAAGGCTTAGACCTGAGCCACTAGGCAAACACTCTTTGCACCTAATAGCTAGTTCAAGGACGCTGGTAGTCCTGCCTAACTTATCTTAGGCGGAACCACCAGCGTCCTTTTCTATATTCTTTTAGTACCCTCACCTCTGAACTCAAACCGCCTAGGCAGACTTTGTGCAGGTGGCTGGTCTAGAATCTTCGAGGTCCGCGCTTATCATTAAGCCCCCGCGGGGTTCATCACTCCTGATCAGCTGGTCTCACAGGTGGGTGCTGGTTGGGCTGTCAATGTGTGTGCTTTTGCGGGTCATGATCCTTTGTTGTGGAGAGAACTTTTGACGGGGGGGGCAACGGTGCTTCGACGTATGCTCTCACCCCACAACCTGAACAACATAGCTGGGACCAAGCATTAATCAAGGGTCTTGAAAACTCAGCAAAGGGAGCGGTTAATTCGCATCCTAAAGTTTCTCAGCTAAAAGCTGTTGAAGGACCGTCAATTATTGGTGCCTCTTCGTTGGCTCCTGATGTTCAGCTGGGAGCTGGTGAGGTCGGTCTTGTCGGGGTTGATACGGCTGTAGCTCATGTGGAGGGTTCTAATGAGGATAAATAGAATTGCCGTTATTGGTAGTGGCTTTGAAAGGGACATGGAATAGTGAACGAGCAAGAAAAACAACCTAAAACCTGGGGTACGTATGTGGCTAGAGTATTAATCGTTTTATTTTTTGCTGGTGTCTTATTCATGCTCTCCACCCCACTCATCAGCAAATACAACCAAACCCACTACACCATGCGCTCATGCACCATAGACCATGCCAACTACTATGAACAACGCACCGTAGCAACCTCGAAAAACTTAGCCATCCATACCACTGACTGCGGCACCCTTGAATATAACGCCCGAGTATCGGGTGAAGAACTTCAAAGTCTCGAAACGAAAATCAACGATTATCGTGGTCAACAACTGGACTTTGGGTTCGGTAAGTTTCAGTTCTGGTCAGGCCCGAAGATGGTCTATACCGTCGGAGGTATCGAATAGGGTCATTGATTCTTACTAAAGACGCTAGTAGCCCTGTCTAAAATAAGTTAGACAGCGCCACCAGCATCCCTTTTTTACGCTACGATCACGGATTCGACAAGCGCCATTACAAGATATGACCTCACCTCGGTGTTTGCGCCCTCGAACATGTAGAAAAGTTGCTGCCGAATTCTTTTTGGCCTTGTCGCTACTGTCCTTTAGGCCTCCTATGGTGCCACTATAGGGGGGGGCACTGATTTCAGGAGGGTTTTTAGCTTCTAGTGAGAAGAACCATGAGGCTTCCATTGAATAGGGGAGTTGTCGGTGACTTTGGAATCATGGGTTGTGTCTAGGGTGTGTGAGGAGTGGAGCCTAACCCTAGACCAGCCTGCCCAACATTTTTAAGGTGCAACGGGCCGGGTAGAGTTTGAGACCCCGTGGCGTCGGGGTCTCATCGCTTGGGTACTGGTCGGCGGTGACCAGTGTACTGTCTTCATTCCCCCTGGGGGTGTTGTTGATGCGGGGGCGTCTTGTGTGCTTTTTTCTTAGGGGTCGGCGGCAGGTGGTGCTACCTCTATCGGGCGAGCACCGCCGGTGGCCAGACCCTGGACTTTTACCTCTCTCCGAAGCGGAACGTGGTCGCAGCGAAGCGTTTCCTGGCCAAGGCCCTCAGATCCAATGCGTCAGCCGGGTATCCCAGAGTGATCAACACCGATAAAGCACCCTCCCTAGCCAAGGCAATCGCCGAGTTGAAGTCAGAGGGAATCTGCCCGCCAACAGTGGAACACCGGCAGGTGAAATACCTCAACAATATCCTGGAAGGCGACCATGGTCGGCTGAAGCGGATCCTCGGGCCGAAAGGCGCGTTTAAGAACCGGACATCTGCATATCGGACGTGGAAAGGGATGGAGGCGACTCATTGCGGAAAGGGCAAGGCACGATGTTTGCCTACGGGCAACCGAACCCGGACGCGGTGATCGTCAACCGGGTCTTCGAGACGGCCTGAGAACGCCCACACGCAGCGGCGATCAGGGAATGAGAAACTGAGTCTTCACTGCTCTCCGCCCAACTTTGCAACAGCACCCGACGCACGGGGAAGCGAACGAGATCAGACCTGCAGCTGCCGCAGCCAGGAGGCCGATCATCAGTGACCCGGTGGCCGCGGCGTCGGCGAACTGTTGGCCGATCGCCAACTGCGCCATCACATCAACGGTCATGATGCTGGTGCCTCCTCGGCCAGCGGCAGGGCGACATCAAGGATGTCATCGGCGGTGACCTCCCTCAGGAACACCGCGGCCGGGCGGTGGGGAAGAAGACGGTATTCTGGTTGTCCCGGAAGACCACAACACCGAGGAAGGTCACCGTGCTGACCGATGGGTGGTCTGCAGCGACTCTGCCCACCTCGGCACTCAACCCTACTGTGGGGGTTACTCGTAGCGAAGCGAGCTGAACATCCCGGTTTCCATGTGATAGGCGTTATGGCAGTGAAATGCCCACTCACCGGGGTTCTCAGCAATCAGGTCGGCGATCATGGTTTCACCCCCGCGGAGAAGGACGGTGTCCTTGCGTAGCCCGCCGCTGCCGGGCAGCGCCCACGTGTGGCCGTGGATGTGCATGGGATGGGGCATCATGGTCCTGTTGCGCATGACCATCCGCAGGCGCTGACCCTCCTGCACGGTCGCGGAGGAGGATTGGCCGTCGGTGAGAATGCTCCATTCATACGGCATCATCTGCCCGCCCAGGTCGATGCTGACTTCTCGGTCTGGTGTGCCCTCGGGCAGGAGTGCACGGTCTGCTGGCTTCAGGGAGGACAGAAGCAGTCCGGTGGACGACAGCTCGGGGAAGTCGACATCGGGGCGGGGGGCCTGGCCGTCGGCAGTGCGGATGACGGCGAAGGCGCGGTCGTCCTTACCCACCGCCAAAGCCGTGAGCGGGAAGACGCCGTCGCCGAGGATGACCTCGACGTCGACACGCTCGCCCATGGACAGGTAGATCGATTCGGTCTCCCAGGGCTGGACAGGGAAGCCGTCGGTGTGGGTGACGGTCATGCGGTGACCACCGAGGGCCACCTTGAAGATGGTGTCACCGCCGGAGTTGATAAACCGCAGGCGGGCCTTGTCGCCTGGGCGAGCCTCGAAGGTCCGGTGAGCACGGGGGATACGTCCGTTGATGAGGTAGTGCGGATACATCACATCGCCGGCATCCCCGCCCAGTACCCGGTCCGGGGTGCCGTGGTCGCCCATTTCCATCCCCCCGTTATGGTCGCCCATTTCCATCCCCCCGTTATGGTCGCCCATTTCCATCCCCCCGTTATGGTCGCCCGAACCCATCCCGGTGAGCTTGTCGAGCTCATCGTCGGGAGTGCCCTGAATGCCATCGACCCAGTCGTCGAGCACGATGGTCCACTCGACGTCCTGGTCCTCAGCGTCTTGCGGGTCACGGATAATCAGTGGGGCGTGGAGGCCGCGATCAAGCTGCAGGCCGGTGTGGGAATGGTAGAAGTAGGTGCCACCGTGGGGGACTTCAAAAACATAGGAGAAAGACTCGCCAGGTTCAATGGGGTCCTGGGTCATGCCGGGCACACCGTCGGCTGCATTGTGGAGTGCGATGCCATGCCAGTGGATAGAGGTGCTCTCAGGCAGTTCATTGGTGATATCGACCTGGAGGACGTCGCCGGCGGTGGCCTCAATGGCCGCATCCCCGGTGTCAGAGACGTACCCCCACGTCTTGGCTTCGATGCCGCCGATATCCAGGGAGAGGGGCCGGGTGGTCAGTGTCCGGCGCACCGTCGGCTCACCGAGCGCAGTGGGGGTGGGAGTGGGGCGAAGGGAGGAACCTGATGCCGAGGCAGCGGGTCCAGGGTTGCTGGTGCAGGCGGTCAGGGCCCCGGTGCCGGCGAGGACGAGCCCGCCGAGCAGAAACTGTCGTCGGGAAGACGCGTTTGTCATGATTTAACCTTTCTTGGTGCAAGATTTCAGTGATACGGGAGACAGGCGCAGGTGAGGACTCTGCTGAGCCATCACGTCAGGCGCAGGTCTGTGACACAGGTGGCACCGTCGTCGGTGGTAGAAAACTCCGTGGTGCCGGTACGCCCCTGGTAGCTGACCTCAATCAGGCCGGTGGTATCATCAGGAAGCCAGAAGCCAATAAACCCATTGTCGAAGGTGGTTGTCGCCTCGTCCACCAGCACCTCACCGGTAGCCTCATCGGTGATCGTGACCTGGATATCCTCATTGTCCAGTTCCCCCAGGCAGGTCGTGAGGCTGTGGTAGAAGCAGTCGTGGGTGGAGGTGAGATAGGGTGCGATCGAGACATACGTCTGATTGTCGGGAAGATCGACCACGACTTCCTGGTCATCGCTCGAGAGCAGCAGTTCATTGGCACGCACTGAGGCGATTAGATCCGTGGGACGCTCAGTGACCTTCTGCCGGTCGAGGTGATCAATGATCTCCACCGCGTCCATGGCGGCCAGACCATGGGTAGTCAGGAATGTATCCTGGGACACCGTCCCGTCGGCGGTGGGTTCCGGGTCGGCGGCCGAACACCCCGTGAGGGCGAGGGCAAGGGCGGCGGCTGCGATCGCTGCTCGTTTCACGTCAATCTCCTTGGATCGTGGTAAGACCGTGAGAAGACACCGCCTCAAGGTCGATGCCGTACCTTTTCTAACACGGGTGCCTGACGGACTAGAAATCAAAAACCCTGCTCACAGCACTATGACAGGGCGAAAAGGGGGTGAATTCGGTGGGCTGGGTCACCACCCCACAGCCGTGGGCGATGTCCTTCTATCCGCCCCGGGTATGCGGTGCAGGCAGTGAAATCCCTGCTGGCGCCTGCTGAACCGACCAGTGGAGGCGATGCCGCCGGCCCGGGGTGGGGCACAGGGGTGACGGCGGTTGAAGGGTGATGTTTGAAGATTTGATGAAGATTTCCCCGCCGGGCACTGAGCGAGGGTGGTATTCCCCCCTGGCCGGAGCGATACTGGGGTCTATGGCTGACTACACACCGACCACCGCCACGCCCCCGGGGCGGGTGCTGGTCGTCGATGATGAACAACCCCTGGCTCAGATGGTGGCCTCCTACCTCATCCGGGCCGGGTTCGATACCCGCCAGGCGCACACCGGCACCCAGGCCTTGGACGAGGCCCGTCGCTTTTCCCCCGATGTTGTGGTGCTGGATTTGGGGCTACCCGAACTCGACGGCCTGGAGGTGTGCCGACGGATCCGCACCTTCTCGGACTGTTACATCCTCATGCTCACCGCGCGTGGCAGCGAGGACGACAAGATCAGCGGTTTGACCCTGGGGGCGGATGACTACATCACCAAACCTTTTAGCATCCGGGAACTGGTGACCCGGGTGCATGCGGTGCTGCGCCGCCCGCGCACCAGCACCACCCCACCGCAGGTGACCACCCCTTTGATCGTTGGTGACCTCATCCTTGACCCCGTCGCCCATCAGGTGCGGGTGGGGGAGACGACCGTAGAGCTCACCCGCACGGAGTTCGAGCTGCTGCTTGCCCTGGCTCTGCGCCCCGGCCAGGTGCTGACCCGCCACGACCTGGTCACCGAGGTCTGGGACACCACCTGGGTCGGTGATGAACGCATCGTCGATGTCCACATCGGTAACTTGCGTCGCAAGCTCGGCACCGACACCCGGGGCCGGGGGTTTATCGACACTGTGCGTGGCGTGGGCTACCGGGTGGGGCAGCCATGAATCACGGACCCGGCCTGACCTTCCGCTTCCTGGCCGCCCAGGTGTTGGTCGTGGTGATTAGCCTGCTGGTGGCCGCGGCCGTGGCCACGATGGTGGGCCCGACCCTGTTCCATGATCATATGTTGATGACCGGCCAGGAGGACCCCTCGCTGGAGCTGTTCCATGCCGAGCAGGCCTACCGGGACGCCAACCTGATCACCCTGGCCGTCGCCCTGCCCACCGCCTTGATCAGCGCCCTGCTGGCCAGCCTGTGGTTATCGCGTCGCCTGCGCACCCCCCTGCAGGATCTCACCCGCGCCGCTACCAGCCTGACGGCCGGCAACTACCGTATCCGCGTGCCCGCCGGAGAAGCAGGCCCCGAGGTCACCACCCTGGCGCATGCCTTCAACACCATGGCCGACCGGCTGGAACACACCGAACAGGTCCGCCGCCAGATGCTCTCTGATCTGGCCCACGAAATGGGCACCCCCTTATCGGTGCTCACGGTCTACCTCGATGGTCTCCAGGACGGGGTTGTGGACTGGAATAATGCCACCCACACGATCATGGCTGACCAACTCGCCCGCCTGACCCGGTTGATGGAAGACATCGACGATGTCTCCCGGGCCCAGGAACACCGGATCGATTTGGACCTGGCGGAGGAAGGGCTCGGGGATCTGCTCCATACCGCCGCTGCTGCCGCGGGGGAAGCTTATGCTGACAAAGGCGTCGATTTACAGGTCGAGACCATTACGGACACCGCCCAGGTGCTCGTGGATCGGCAACGCTTCGGCCAGGTGATGAGCAATCTCCTGTCGAACGCGCTACGGCACACCCCGGCCGGCGGGCAGGTCCGGATCAGCGTCCACCGACAGGGGGCGTCCACCGCGCTCATCCACGTTGCCGATGACGGCGAGGGCATCCCACCTGGCCAGCTCGGACACATCTTCGAACGCTTCTACCGGGGGGATGCCGCCCGCAGCCGGGACAACGGCGGGGCCGGTATCGGTCTGACCATCTCCAAGGCATTGATCGAGGCCCACGGCGGCACTCTCACCGCCACCTCCCCCGGACCCGGTCGCGGAGCGGTGTTTACCCTCCGCCTCCCGCTGTCCCCTCCCGACAGTGAGGAGGCTGCTCGGTGACCGCACCCTGCCCCGCGTGAGGGCCGTGCCCTCCACCCCTTCCAAATATACCCCCCTGGGGTATATGCTAGAGAGTAGCATCGCCGCATCCCACCGACCCGTAGGAGCTTTCCCATGATCACCTCCCCGCCCCGCCTCTTGCCGATGGCCTCCCACAGCTGCAGCTGTTGCGGACCTGCCTCACGTACCGACACCGCCTCCATCCCTGCCGCCAGCGACTCGTCAGCAGGAGGGTCCTCCCCTAGCTACCAGGTCACCGGCCTGAGCTGCGGGCACTGCGCGAAAAGCGTGACCCAGGCCCTTCAGGCCCTTCCCCAGGTCGACGACGTCCAGGTTGATCTCGCTGCTGGTGGTGTTTCCACCGTCACGGTCACCGGTGTCGTACCTCCGGAGATGGTTCGCCGGGCTATCGAGGAGACCGGCTACACCGTCTTATCCTGATCAGTTTTACCCATCATCTCGACCCCGACCGGGTTGAGCGAAAGGAACGTCATGAGCACTCCCCACCATTCCGGTGATCACCATGGTGATCACCCCGCCCCGGAAACAGACCACCCCCACCACCCGGATCATGCCAGCCACGAACACCACGCAGATGCCGACACCCACGGCCAGGCGATGCCCCACGATCACCCGCACTCCGCCCTGGACGAAGACCACCACGTTCATGGTCACGGCGAACACGCCGGACACAGCACCGCAATGTTTCGGGACCGCTTCTGGTGGTCGCTGATTCTGTCCATTCCCGTCGTTATTTTCAGCCCCATGGTCGCCCACCTGCTCGGCTACCACCTCCCGGCATTCCCCGGATCCACCTGGATTCCCCCGGTACTGGGCACGATTATCTTCGTCTACGGCGGAACGCCTTTCCTCAAGGGCGGATGGAAAGAACTGAAATCCCGCCAACCCGGGATGATGCTCCTGATCGCCATGGCCATCACCGTGGCGTTTGTCGCCTCCTGGGTCACCACTCTGGGGCTGGGCGGTTTTGAGCTGGACTTCTGGTGGGAGCTGGCCCTGCTGGTGACCATCATGCTGCTGGGCCACTGGCTGGAGATGTCCGCTCTCGGGGCCGCGTCCTCCGCGCTTGACGCGCTGGCTGCCCTGCTGCCGGATGAGGCCGAGAAAGTCATCGACGGGACCACCCGCACCGTGGCCATCTCCGAGCTGGTCGTCGACGACGTCGTGCTGGTGAGGGCCGGTGCCCGGGTGCCGGCCGACGGAACCATCCTCGACGGAGCCGCCGAATTCGATGAGGCAATGATCACCGGCGAATCCCGTCCCGTCTTCCGCGACACCGGTGACAAGGTGGTCGCCGGTACCGTGGCCACCGACAACACCGTCCGCATCCGGGTGGAGGCTACCGGCGGGGACACCGCCCTGGCCGGGATCCAACGCATGGTTGCCGACGCCCAGGAGTCCTCCTCCCGGGCCCAGGCCCTGGCGGATCGGGCGGCGGCGTTGTTGTTCTGGTTCGCGCTGATCTCCGCTCTGATCACCGCGGTGGTGTGGACCATCATCGGCAACCCGGACGATGCCGTGGTGCGCACGGTCACGGTCCTGGTCATCGCCTGCCCGCACGCCCTGGGCCTGGCGATTCCGCTGGTCATTGCGATCTCCAGCGAGCGGGCCGCGAAATCCGGGGTGCTCATTAAGGACCGGATGGCGCTCGAGCGGATGCGCACCATCGACGTGGTGCTCTTCGACAAAACCGGCACCCTGACCGAGGGTGCGCACGCGGTCACCGGTGTCGCAGCAGCTGTCGGCGTCACCGAGGGCGAGCTGCTGGCCCTGGCCGCCGCCGCGGAGGCCGACAGCGAGCACCCCGTGGCCCGCGCCATCGTGGCGGCCGCGGCCGCCCATCCCGAGGCCTCCCGTCGGCAAATCCGTGCAACTGGTTTCAGCGCCGCCTCCGGCCGGGGGGTCCGGGCCACTGTCGATGGCGCTGAGATCCTCGTGGGCGGGCCGAACATGCTGCGCGAGTTCAACCTCACCATCCCGGCCGAGCTCACCGACACCACCAGCGCCTGGACCGGGCGTGGGGCCGGTGTGCTCCATATTGTCCGCGACGGTCAGATCATCGGTGCGGTGGCCGTCGAGGACAAGATCCGCCCCGAATCCCGCGCCGCCGTGAAAGCTCTGCAGGACCGCGGGGTGAAGGTCGCGATGATCACCGGCGACGCGCAGCAGGTGGCCCACGCCGTCGGTCAGGACCTAGGCATTGATGAGGTCTTCGCCGAGGTCCTGCCCCAGGACAAAGACACCAAGGTCACGCAGCTGCAGGACCGGGGTTTGAGCGTGGCCATGGTCGGTGACGGTGTCAATGACGCCCCCGCTCTGACCCGCGCGGACGTCGGTATCGCCATCGGTGCCGGCACGGATGTGGCCATGGAATCTGCCGGGGTGGTCCTAGCCAGTGATGACCCGCGGGCAGTGCTGTCGATGATTGAGCTGTCCCAGGCCAGCTACCGCAAGATGATCCAGAACCTGATCTGGGCCTCTGGCTACAACATCCTCGCCGTGCCATTGGCCGCCGGAATGCTTGCCTCGATCGGGTTTGTGCTGTCCCCGGCCGTGGGCGCGATCTTGATGTCTGCCTCGACCATCGTGGTGGCCCTGAACGCCCAGCTGTTACGCCGCATTGATCTGGATCCGGCTCACCTGGCTCCGACCGAGTCGAAAGAGGAACACGCCACGCCTACTCCGGCATCCACCGCCGTCCACTGATCCACCACTTCTCTCCACTGCCCCCATATGACCCTGAAAGGCTCCACCATGAAGCGCACCCTTGTTCTTTCCACTCTCGCCGTGGCCTCCACCCTGGCGCTGGCCGCCTGCGGTGAGACCACCGAGTCAGGCAACACCGACGCCACCACCTCGGCCACCAGCACTGCGACGACTACCCCTGAGACGACCGAGGCCACCACGGCGACGACTGAGGCGGACGGGGAGATATCCGCCGATCACAACGACGCGGACATCATGTTTGCCCAGATGATGATCCCCCATCACCAGCAGGCCGTGGAGATGAGTGAGATGCTCCTGGCCAAGGAGGGTATCCCCGCCCAGGTCGTGGAGTTTGCCCAGGGGGTTATTGACGCCCAGGGACCGGAGATTGATCGGATGAACGCCATGCTCGAGGCCTGGGGCCAGCAGCCGGTCACCGACTCTGGAGGCATGGGGACCATGGACGAGATGGGTGGCATGGATCACGGCGAGATGGGTGGCATGAGCGGGATGATGAGCCAGGAGGACATGACAGCCCTTGAGGAAGCCCAGGGCACTGAGGCTGCCCGCCTCTACCTGGAGCAGATGACCGCCCACCACGAAGGTGCGGTCGACATGGCCCGTGACGAGGTTGCTGACGGCCAGAATCCCCATGCGATCACCCTGGCCGAACAAGTTATCAACGACCAGGAGGCCGAGATCGCTCAGATGCAGCAGATGCTCACTGACCTATGACAGGTGCCCGTCTTTTTCTGATCCCGAGGACTGGAATCTGAAAAAGAGGGATAACCGTGACGATTGCCACCTGCTGCGGGCGATGGGTCGTTGTCACCGCAGCGGGTGCACCGGGGTGGATGTTTCTTCTCCCTCTGGTCGCACCACTGAGGAAAGGGGAAAGCTCCTGTGTCCAGACCCTTGGAGGACTACGCATTATTGTCCGATACTCACACGGCCGCCCTGGTCTGCCGGCAGGGCAGCATTGATTGGTTGTGTCTGCCGCGCTTTGACTCCCAGGCGGCCTTTTCCGCTCTTCTCGGCGACCATCGTGATGGTCACTGGCTAGCAGATGTGCCCGGGGGTTGTCCCGCCGGGCTTTTCCTCATAGACTCACCCGCCCGCGTCTTATAGGTTGTGAGACAATCTAGTATTGAAGCAGACTTTTGACACACAAAGTTAGCTCCATGAGCCTACTTTTGAGCACCGTCGCTCAATGTGTCACAAACGACCGTTTAAGCTTCGTTTCTGACACAAAAACCCGGTTTCCGAAATAGTCCCATACGTAAAGGTGGGCGCGCTACACTTTTGTATCACAACACAGTGCCGTATTCTATGTGCCCATTCACTGACCTCCGCACGGGTTCTGATACGTTTTTGAGTATGGGACATGATTTCGGCTACGCCCGGGTCTCCACCGGCGACCAGGACGCCCGACTCCAACACGACGCTCTCACTGCGACCGGCTGCTACCGGATTTTCACCGACACCGCCTCCGGATCGTTGGAGTCGCGTCCCGAACTCGACAAGTTGCTCGATCAACTTCGCCCCGGTGACACATTGGTGGCCTGGCGCCTGGATAGATTGGGCCGGTCAATTAGGCATCTGATTGATCAACTCGCCGGCCTCCAAGAGCGGGGAGTGGAGTTTCGGTCGCTGCAGGAAAACATCGACACTTCCTCCTCCGGCGGGCGACTTATCTTCCACATCTTCGCCTCACTGGCAGAGTTTGAGCGTGACCTAATCCGGGAGCGGACCAACGCCGGGCTTGAGGCCGAACCGGCGGCAGGCCGCCCTCCTTGTCCGGGGATAAGTTGCGCACCGCACGGAAACTCTACGAACAAAAAGACATGACTGTCGCTCAGATCGGCGAAGTTCTGGGAGTTAGTCGCACCACCGTCTACCGGGCGCTGCGCAAAGAAACTGGGGTATTACCTACGCGGCAGAAGGACCCCTCGAAATCCACATAACCGGGCATTGCGACAGGATGACTCTCGGAATCTGTGCCAACGACTTTTGACTCTGACAACACCCCAAACGAACATATTGTGAACTACAAAAACGCCTGTTCGCTAGGGTAGGTTTATGGATAAACGAACAGATGTGTCGTTGCCTCTAGATATTTCCGAACAGCCCGAGGGTGTGTCTGGCGAAAAGGTTGGCTACGCCCGTGTGAGTTCCAAGGGTCAAAACCTGGAGCGGCAGACTGAATTGTTGCGCAAAGAGGGTGTCTTTTCTCTTTTTGAAGATCGGATGACTGGTGCGACGCGGCAGCGAATACGCTCAAGCCGAGATCTCGAAACTGTCAAAGGCTAATAAAAAACGGTCGGCGCAAGGACGCTCTGTCTCATACCGAATAGCGGCTTACTTTGACGATGCCTATTTCCAGACAGAGACATACCCGACTGTTCAAGAAGCGGCGGCAGAGTTCGGCGTATCGAACCGAACAGTCCAGCGCGCTCTAGCTAAAGCCGGGATACAGCTCCCCACTGGCCGACGAAAAAAGGGTGACAGGCCGTAAGCAATACACGGTTCCCCTGCCCCCTTAGGGGCAGTTAGCTTTTAGAGAAACTACCCACCTACAGGAGGCTGCTGATGCTAACCCCCTGACCTCAGCAGGAACTGGTTAAGCGGTTTGCTCTGACTTCTTCGGATATCAGAGCAAGGATGAGGGATGCGCGCATCCTGCATGCGTGAAGCTGGCTGAGGGGCGCACATGTTGCAACGGTTTGTGTACAAGCTTGCAGAAGCAGAGATCCTCGTGGAGTGCCCTGGAGGTTGTAGTTGCCTAATTCGACGGCTTTCAGGTGCCGGCCGAGGACAAGGACTTTTGCAAATCATCACGCCACATTGATTCGCGACAGGCACCTGTCGCGAATCAATCCCTCGGTGAGTCGAAGTCGTTCTGTTCTGTACCATCTGTATTCTTGGCGTAGTGGCTTGTACAGATGCAGGTCTGGAGGAGGAACGTTCATGGGCTTGGGGAGTCACACGCGTCGGAAGTGCTTTATCTCTTATCATCACGACGATGAGTATGAGGTGCAGCAATTCATTCAGGATTTCGATCATGACCAAGACGTGCTCATCGCGCGCGGCATCGGGGCAAGCATGGCTGGCGACATTATCCACAGCAGTGATGATGACTACATCAAGGATCGGATTCGGGAGAAGTACCTCCGAGACACGTCCGTGACCATCGTTATGGTGGGCAAGTGCACATGGGCGGTTCAGTTGATGCCAGTGAGGAAACCTAGAGAGGCCCTAGGAGCACGGGGGATGAGTTTATTAAAGGCCGAAGGCGCCGCCGCTGACGAGGATGAAGATACCCAGGCCGATTAAAACGATCGGGAACAGCACATGCTCCCAGCGTTCGAGAAACTCCGCGATGGGTGGACGGGTGGCCACGAACTTCGCCAACAGGACCAGGCCCGCCACCAGAATCAGAAAGACGACGCAGTAGATGATAACGGTGGCGGTATCCACGTTGAGAAAAACCGGGACATAAACGCCGATATTGTCGCCACCGTTGGCAAAGGTCACCCCGGCGACGGTCAAGACGCTTACGTTCTTTCCGCTGACTTTCGCGTCATCGTCGTCGTCATCGTCTCCCCGCCAGGCTTGCCAGGCCGCCCACAGTCCCAGGGCCAGGGGGATTAGCCCGAAGTAGGGGATCGCCTCGGTGGGCAGGAAGGCATCCGCCCCTAGGGTGACCAGAATCGTGGCTGCGAGGATGCCCGCGAAACCAAGGTACTGCCCGGCCAGGATCCGAAGTGTGGTCCCTGCTTGGCCGGCCCCACGGGCGAAGAACAGCGAGAGCACGATGATGTCGTCGATATTGGTGGCGATAAACAGACCAACCGCCCCCAGGAGACCAGTTACCACTTACCTGTTCCCCTCTCCGGTGGCGCACCCGGGCACGTCACATGCCGAATCAATACACGGGGCATTCTCGTCGGCAGCCAGAGTGGTATCCAGCAGTGAGTTCAACGCCTGGACAAGATGGGCGTCAACGATCTCGTAGCGGGTCTTCCGCCCCTGCGGTTCGGCGACCACAATTCCGCAGTCCCGTAGGCAAGTGAGGTGGTTCGACACATTTGACCGCGTCAGTTCCAGCTCCCGGGCGAGAGCGGCCGGGTAGGCCGGGCCGCCCAGCAGGGTCAGGAGAATACGGGATCGGGTGGGATCGGCCATCGCCCGACCCAATCGGTTCATCACGTCCAAGCGCGAAGCAATAGTCAGCATACACTGAACTATACAGCGGCTGCTGAACTGTTGCAACGAGGGTCGAACGTCGGCTTGACGGTGATGCGGGGCAAACCAGCGCCCTTCGGTACTGCCTGTGTCGAAATCGTTCGTTTTTGAGACATCACGGAATCAAGGCTTATATTGTCAGCCCCCGCCCCTAGCGTAGTGATGAGACACATAGGACACAGCCCCTACGGAATGAACATTCCTTAGTGGTATCTCCGCATTACTCAGCCAATGAATAGGAACCTATTTTGAATAGGACAGCATCAGATATTTTCGGTAATACCGCAGAACAGGTCATTGAACTCCTCACTGCTTGGGGCTGGATGTGGCACAGTGCCCTGTTGTTAATTGCCCTAGCCCTATCTGTCTTCGCTGGCCATCGCATAGAAATTTATTTAAGAAACGATAAGGATTTACGACTTATGGAAAGACGCGGAAGATAACTTTCGCGTCTTTTCATCTTCCAAGACGGAGACTGACCTATGTATTTAGTGGCTTTCACCATGTGGTGCACAGCAGTGCTGTTTAGCCCCTGTGCCAACGTAGCGGCTTACAATATGGGTCCACGAATAATAGCTTTTTGCTCAACCCATCGTCGCTGTTATTAAGATAGGTCTATGACGCAGTTAAATAAAGTATGGGCAATCATGGAAATAGAGCTATTTCTTGAAATTACCGCTCAAGTCCGTCCCCAAACAGCCCCTGGGGTCGCTTATCTGGGAACTGTTATGCGTGGTCCCTCAACAGAGGCTTCTGAAAGAGCCTATGTGGTTGAGCAAATTCTCGATAGAACTATGCCCAGTTGGAGATCGGAGAAACCCGCCGCTGACAAAGATTTCCGGTGGTTACGCAAGCAAGCCTCCCGCGCAAAAGTAGCATTAGAGCGTGAAGAAGAACTTACCCAAAACCTCGGAGATAATTCCCCTGAAATGGATACTTCAAACCTTCATCCTTGGGTATGGGGTAGTATTCAATCCTTGTGGGAAGGCGGACACTACCAACAAGCAGTAAGGGATGCAGCAATCCAAGTAAATGCCGAGGCTCAGAAGAAATTGGGGCGACGTGATGTCTCTGAAACTGATCTGTTTAATCAAGCATTTTCATTAGAGGACCCCAAAGTGGGAAAACCTCGATTGCGTCTTATGGACGATGATGGTAGCCCTACTTATCAGAGCATCCATCGAGGTGCGCGAGCACTTGCTGAAGGTTTGTACTCAGGTATTAGAAACCCCGCTATGCATACTTCGCATGAAAATACGGATGATGAGGAACAAATAGCGTTGGAACAGTTGACGGCCTTTAGCTTATTGGCTAGGTGGGTGGACCAAGCAACAATTGTTAGAGTTTAATTCCCTGATTGTTGATAGCGGCCTGTCCCGATCAATTCATAATGTAAAGCGGTACGGCAGATACCTAGATTTTTTATTATGCGTGTTTTCGGCACACCATCGTTTACCTTTTTCATGCCCATTCAATTTGCTCAGTACTAAGTTTTAGAATACGGAACTTTGAATAAACACCGCGTTCTCTAGCTAGAGCGATGCCTTCAGCTTGTCGTTCGCGCATGGTTACCCATTCAAACTCCGCTACTGTACCCAAAATGGTGAATATGAATGCATCTTGTGGTATTTTTATACTGAGCAAAGGATTATCGATAAATCGAATTTACTCTCCCTTATCTCATATTTCTTGCACAACATTCAATAAATCTGTGGTGGATTGCGCTAAACGGTCAGAGCTTTTGATAAGAACTAAATAATCGTCTCGAATGTAATCAAAAAGACGAACTTGTGCTTATCAAAAGCCCTGACATCCTAAATCTATCCACAACAAACCTTATAAAGACCGTTCGTGAAATCTACGAGAATAGACATCAATTAGATTCATAGGTAATGCCTAAGTGACAGCGAATAAGTTTAACAATATGCTACTTGCGTATATAGGAGACAAAGAAAATGCCCACCACAGGTAGGTATTTCCAAAGTTTGGAGTTGAGCTTGGAAAATGCATCAAAAACATCCGATATTCCTCAGTAGTCCCTATCCAGCATGGTCAACGTCGTTTCGCACAGATGCTCAACACTGGGCCGCATCCGCTTTATTAAATCGCTTTCCCCAATAGCTTCAGCTTCTTCTATACACACCTGACGTAAAACCTCAGGGAGATTCTCAGCCATATACTGCACCGTTGCTCTTAACCGATCTTCATTCAAGCCTGCATCCTGGGCGAACTTAGTCCAATGCTTACTGGTTACCTTCCCAAAACGCCGCTCACCACCAATAGCCATCGCGGCTTTCTCGAGACCATCATCTTTGCCGGGAATCCCATGAGTACTTGACTGGCTTATATCTGCGCTACCACCGCTCAATAAGGAGGTATATGGAAAACCTGATGCAATATCGTACAGCGGAGCAAACCGTATCTGCCCGTCAGGCAGGTGTAGCAATGAATAA
Organism: Rothia terrae; assembly: GCF_014705925.2. Taxonomy (NCBI): domain Bacteria; kingdom Bacillati; phylum Actinomycetota; class Actinomycetes; order Micrococcales; family Micrococcaceae; genus Rothia; species Rothia terrae. Next base: position 51,413 of record NZ_CP062960.1, on the reverse strand, counting down.
TTTTTAGCGTGCGCATCCGGAGCGCCTAACAAATAATTTGCGATCAGCGCCTGAACGAAAGTCTCTACATCCTCCGGCGGACATACTTGCCTGATGAGTTCAATAATTTTAAGAGCAGAGGGCCCCCGAGAAGATTCATACTTCCTCTCCGGCAAGGTAGAAGTAGCCTGACACATATCTTCCTGATGAAGACGAAAGACCCCTGCATCTGTAGTGATGCGATCGTAACGCTTCACCACAATAGCTCCGGAGCCACCGAATCTCTGATAATTAGTGTGTGCAACGGGTAAACCTAATCGTCCTAATGTCTTAAGGCACAGATGTTCGTTCAGTGCCTGATCTTTAAGATCGTGAATACCCGGTTTAAAAATATGAGTGGTGGGCTGAGCCCCGGTAGCTTCATACCACTGGCCGTGGTGAAGGCGTAGGGCGAATTTGCTTTGCGCTCCTGCCAACGACCACCGTTCTCGATGCAATACCCAAGAATTACCGGAAGATGCCCCCAAGCGTTGTAATCTTCGCTCCAGCTGTTCTTCAGTGACAGAGATAAGATCACCCGGGTTATTCGCAAGATTTTCTAGTTCTTCTGGTGCAACAAACTGAACGGCCCCAGCGCACTCCAGACCTATTTTTTCTAAAATTGCGAAGGGATTTTTCCACGATGAGAGATTGTACTCATCGGCTAAGGACTGTCGTACAGCTTCACCTTCGGGAATGAGCCCTTCGATAAAAGCTTCTGTGGGTTTTTTCGGGTAGGGGCTATGACGGTAGGGAAGTGCGATAGAGAGCTGAGCTGGTGGTGGGGCATCGCAAATATAGGTCAATTTCTTCGCCCCGGAAGAATCTTGGGTGAGTTCAGCTACTACTTGATCATAAAGTACAACGCAGAGTTTTTTCATGGGGTTCTTCTCGGCTAGTTCTTACTCAGAGTCTGAGGTTTTATTCTCTCGTTCTTTGTAGTTGAGCGCTTGGGAGATACCGGAGGCTTGCCCGAAATTCGGGATATTCGCTCTGATTGCCTTCTCGATGCTGGGCGTATTTGCCCCGATCATTTTCGCGATATTCGGCATGTTTGCCCCAGCTACGTTCCCGAGAATCTGGTTGGCATTCTTGAATGGTTGTGCTGCTTGGCCCGATAGATATGTCTCTAAGTGCTGGCTCGTATCTAGGTGAGAGGTGATCGCATTTTTGAAGGTACCACCTATTAATGATTCCCAAGGAGCTGAGGTGGTATCTGATGTTGTATTCTGCGCGTCCGGTGAAGATGCCTTATGTTCAGAGATCTCTTTTGCTGCGTTGTCTGGAGGAGTTTGATTTTTCGATACAGTTTCATGATTCTGCAGCATTTGAAGGCTCAGTGAAATATCCAGTGCGTCTAGAAGGCTGAGAATTTTATCCATTTCAGCGCGTGGACGCTTTCCTTGCTCTAGTCCGATAAGCCAGCTTCGTGAAACGTTAGCCTTATTGGCCAAGGCTTCTTGGGTGAGGTGGCGTTGGGTGCGGGCATCATAGATGAAAGCTCCAAGATCACGGGATGATCGTATATTTCTGGGTTGATCAGACATAGTTAGTTACTGTTTCCTCAGTGTTGATGTTCGTATACTTTTTCTAAAGTACACGTTTATAAACATTTTGAAAAGTTTATACTTGTAAACAATTAAGAATGTTTACGTTCATAAACATCCGAGAAAGTCTATGTTCGTATACTTTTCAGAATGTGCACAAATGTAGACTTCGTTCATTTTTACAATGCTTTTTTATTTAGGACATAATGTACGTTATGTACCATAAAATGGATTGAGAGAGCTCCACGCTGTTTTTCTGGTGGTGCGGGTCTCAAAAAACGATTTTGTTCAGGAAATGTGGTGGGAATGTCGGGCGAACTGGATTTAATACCCAGCGAAGCATCAGAGTTGATTCGAGCTGACTCAACTGAGCCGAATTTCGTCAAACACCGCGATCTCATCGTCTCATGGGCACTCTCCTACACTTCGGAAAATACTCAGCAGGCTTATCTCAATGATCTGAAAATCTTCTGCACCTTCCTTGATGAAGCCCAGGTAGATTTATTACAGGTACGCCGCACCCACCTAGATGTTTTCTCTCGGGTCCACGAACAATACACCAACTCGAACGCTTCCGTTGCCCGGCGCCTCGCAGCGATCTCAGCCTTCTATCGATTTTTGCTACTCGAGGAGGTCATTGAGAAATCCCCGGCCGAATACATCCGAAGACCCACCATCGACCCCGACTTCACCGCAACCCAAGCCCTCACCCAACGCGAAGCACTGCGACTGCTCGACGCCGCCACCGAACATTCCCTCAGAACCCAAACCCTCGTGGACCTGTTGCTCTCCACCGGGTTGCGTATCAGCGAAGCACTGAACATTAGGGAAGCAGATATCTCGGAGGGACGCCTGCTGATCACCCGGAAAGGCGGGAAAAAGTCCGCGGTCTACCTACCCGAACATACCCTGAAGAACCTGCGAGAGCTGACCGCAACAACAGGGCAAGAAGTAGAAAACCAACAGAACAACGGAGCCTCTCCCCTGATGTTTGTGACCCGTACCGGGCGACCCTGGCAACGAAGCAACGTGGACGGATTGCTGAGAAAACTAGCCCTAACCGCTAGCATCAGAAAAACCGTATCCGCCCACGTCCTGCGCCACACGCACGCCACGCTGGCCCTAGAGATGGGGGTCGCTCTGCATCATTTGCAGGATTCACTGGGCCATAAAGACCCCCGCACGACCAGACGGTATGACCATGCCAGGTCAAGATTAGAGAACTCATCCGCGCGGGTAGTAGGAACACTTTTCGAATAAGATTTGGGATTACCTTACTTATGCCAGTGATACTGACTAAAACGAAGTACGACAATCTCTAAGTTCTCCGTGGAAACGTCCTGTCATAAACCGAAAATCTACAGGGGCCAGGTCCACTTCTGGTCGAATAGCCGTTTCAGCGTTTGCAGCTCTTTCAAAGACTCAGCAATAATCCTCTCCTTGAGAAGGGGAATCATGCAATGATTCCATACAGCTCGATGCGCATAGGGGTCAGGGCAGAAAAGTAGAGCTAACAGACGGATCTGTAGTAATAGGTTTTCAATGGACATCACTGGATCTGAAGTGAAGTGCTTGATAATTTTCTCGACCAATACCTGTATAGTCTTTTTCAAGATCCGCTCGTCAAGTCCCTTAGATATATCTCGCGATAGCCGGCTTGTTGTATTTCGCGTTTGCGGTTTCTGGCAAGGGGCATTGCCTAGTTCCTTATTTCGTTGGCTTTTCAGTAGTCTCCACACGCCATCGGCGACTTCTGAAGCGACGAGGTCAACTATCTTGTCTTTAGTTTTAAGTGCTTTCTCCAAGATAACCGCGAGAGCCGCCAGAATATCGCACCACAGATGATCAGCTACACGATGGTGCTTTCCCTTATGCTGTGTAAGCAGGGTTTCTGCAGAATCCCCGATTTGATCCGCTATCCATTGCATCTGCTCTAACTCAGTAGGATGCTCTATCAACCAATCCACAATTTCAAGAGATCGATTAGCCTCAAAAAATGCATTGGCATCATGGCGACGCGGATCTGTCCTCGAAAGACGCAGACTCTCGCTCTGTTTTGTGAGTGCGATGCGGGCCTTGCATCGTTGCTCTGCTGCAATCGTACTATCATTCTCTTGCTGGCTAGTGCGTTGGCCTGCTGGAACCCTCAGTGCTACAGCCCAACGTAAACGTGCTTTAGCGCCGTGATTTCCATGACCGCACGCACAAACACACCCGTTACCTGTAGCGTGTTGGCAGGAACTGCTAGAACATTTGACCATAGAAAATCCCCCTGTCTGGAAGACTTAGTCCACCAAGACTGCTTCGGCTAGTTTCTCAGCTACATCTTCAAATGAGGAGCCCTCGGTATTGAGCCCTGATCGGGCCGCCAGGAGAGGGCTCATTTCAGCAAGTTCTTCATATGTGGTTTCATGCACGATTGGGATAACTCGATCAGAGCGTAACAGAGCTGAGAGTTCTTGTTCTGCAATGCCGGCCGCATCAACCCGTTTATAGAAGGACGGGGTGACGAGAATGATACCTATACGGGAGTTTTTCAGACCCTTGTCAATAGATCGGGTCAGAGATCTTCCGAGCTCGATATCTTTTTCGCTGAACCATACGCTTACCCCTAAATTTTCTAAGGCATCGTGAAGTTCTTTGGCTGCTCCGGCACGGTCATCCCAGGCATGGCAAAGGAAGAGATCCCTTTTATCAGGGTATGTTTCTGCCTGTTTGACCGACTGCTCGTGTACCGGTTTAAGGGTCGTGTATTCGGTAGCTGATAAGGATACGGTGGATCCTTTGCGGAAGGATTTTTTACTGCTTGTGGAGGAGGAAACCCTGTTGCTCGTGGCAGTGCTGCTATAACCGGGATAGTAGTAGGAGGGATTGGAATATGAGGAGTAGCCTCTGTTGCTACATGCGGGGCAGTTCGCTCGTCCGCTTGCTGTTCGATGTCCCTGACTGGGTGCTGTACATTGTGCCATGTCACAATTATAGGCGTTTTGGAATATATGTTCGGGTTTTTCTGACGGGATAAAACTTGGTTAGTAGAATGTCCCCTTCAGAGATAAGAGGTACCTTTTAGAGAAGTATTACACCATTGGTCAGAACAACACAAAGCCGAAGTCATCACTGTTCAAGAAAAAGTCGATAACAATCAGCGTAAGACCAATACATAAATAACTGGAAAGCAGACAGCAAGACCGCTGCTTTCCAGTTATTTTTCAAAAAGAAACTAGTAGGAAATGACTACTTTGCCCACCACATGAGAGGTTTCGACCCGCTGATGTGCCTGACGGAAAGTATCTACTTTCAACCCTGAAAAATACTCAGTGGCTGTACTCTTGATTGTCCCGTTATCCACCAGAGTCGCCACTTCTTCCAGAAGCTTCCCCTGATAGTCCATGTCCTCGGTTTCGAACATGGATCGAGTAAACATAAATTCCGGGGTAACAGTTATGGACTTAGGTTTAAAGGCACCGATGTTTAAGGATTCAGGATCATCAATCAACACAAGATGGCCTTGAGGATTCATTACTTCAGCAAGTTCCTCTTCCTTACCTGTGGTGTAGGCCGAAAAAACATAATCCGCGCCATCGAGTTCCCTCAACTGCGAGGCTAACTCTTGGTGATGATCCACGATGTAGTCTGCACCCATCTTTTTGCACCATTCTCTAGACTCTTCGCGAGAGGCTGAGGCAATGACTGTTAGTGAAGTTTTAGCTTTTGCTAGTTGAATAATCATCGACCCGACACCGCCGGCGCCTCCATTGACGAATAGGTTTCCCGTTGATTCTTTGGTGAGTTTCATGTGATCGAACAAGGTCTCCCACGCTGTGATTGCGGTGAGTGGGAGAGCTGCTGCATCTTTAAAATCGAGAGAAGATGGCTTGTGAGCGACGATCCGATAGTCTACAGCGTGGTATTCTGCGTTGCTTCCTGGGCGGGTGATATCCCCTGCGTAGTACACGGCATCGCCAATGGAAAAGCCCTCTACTTCTGAGCCCATATCTTCGATGGTTCCTGCGGCGTCCCAGCCGAGTATTTTAGGTTCTTCCTGTGATCCGGAGCTAGTTCGTACTTTGATGTCTACCGGGTTGATGGAGACGGCGTTTATTTTAACGAGGAGGTCCTTTGGCCCAATTGTAGGTTTGGGTGCGCTAGTTTCTAGAAAGGCATTTTCCTCTTCGATGGGTAGTGAGTCGGTGATGGCGATTATTTTCATGTTGTTATCCATGAAATTAATAATAAGTGGTGGGGTGTGGGCACTTTCAAGGGGGGGTACCTTTGTTGTTCTTGAAAGAGCCGGGGCTTAATCTTCATTTAGAGCAGCCGACTCTTACTGGTGCTTTGATTGAAGATTGGTTGAAGCGTGTGAATGAATGTCGATACCAAGAATTCCATCATGACGCGCCAAGGTATCGAGAATAGGTAGTCTTAGGGCGATGTACTCTAAATCAGGGTTACCAACTTACCCATTTTTCTTTTCTAATCTATGAATCTCAGGGCAAAACAATAACCCCGGCGATATACGCACCAGCGTAGGAATCGACCCGGGGGTTTCACCTCTAACTGTAATACTAGAAAACATGAAAAACAACCAGCCCCTCACCGACCTCGAACACTGGTTTTCTGCGCCCAGACTCAGCAAATACTCTCACCACCCAGACCCTGAGCGGCTTTATATTTACAATGCCCGAATCACCAAAGAACTTCTCGTCAAAATCGGGCACCTCGAAGTCCTACTGCGCAACGCCATTGACCGCGCACTCAGTGCCGTCTACGGAGTCGACTGGTTCTTATCTACACGCATCCCGCTCACACACCAAGCGCAAAAATCAATCAAGAAAGCCCGCCAACGAACCCACCAAACAATGACCCCTCCGACTCTTCCAGGAAAAATCATTACGGATTTATCCTTTGATTTTTGGTGATTCCTCTTTACCCGCACTTATCAAAGTACGGTATGGCCTAAAGTCCTGGTTTCTCTCACTCACAAGGTTTCTCGGGAAGAGTTTGAAAACCACTTAGAGAGGACTTACAAGATGCGCAATCGTTGCGCTCACCATGAACCGTTATCCCGATTAGATGTGCAACGTGAGAAAAGGCAAACACTAGCGGTTTTGGACTCCACCCATACATTAACTGAGCTGATTGACCCTGATGCTGCCGATTGGATTGCGAAGCATTCAACGGTTACAGCGAGTTTGGCCAAAAGACCATAAACGCCTCACTTGTTTGAGAAGGCTTGGACACTCGCACATGTCTGTAAAGGCTAGACGATTCACTATAATAGAAAGGCTGTCTACAAAATATGGGTTGATATCCCCTGAATAGATAAGTACTTCATGCCTTCTCTCAAACTTCCCAGACCAAAATCAAACTCCCCAAAACAAAGTAGCAAAAGGCGGAGTCCTCTCCTGCCTGGGATGCCTAGGAATCGCAGTTCTCTTCTTTGTTATCCTTTTTATCGTCGCTCTCGTTCAAGTCATCACAGGCAACTCCCCTGAGAGAACCAACTCGGCAACCACCCCCTCACCCACTACTTCCCTCAGCGCCTCAGCTACCCCCTCGGTAGCACCCCCACCCTCACCAACCATCACCAGCGCAACACCCACCCCGGCGGCAACCAGCCCCTCCCCCACAGCCGTCCCACTGGCCGATGAGAAAAACACCGCAGCGGTGCCAGGATCAGACACCACACAATCCTCCGATGCCCAGACAGCCCTGGACACCCTAGAAACCCTCGAAGTCAAAGGCCGAGCACCGAAAACAGGCTACTCACGCGAACAATTCGGCCAAGTATGGGCAGATATAGACCACAACGGGTGCGATACCCGAAACGACATCCTCCGCAGAGACCTCACCAGCATCACCGCCAAACCTAGAACCCACGGCTGCAAGGTCATCACTGGAGTACTCGATGACCCGTACACCGCAACCACCATCGATTTTCAGCAAGGAAAAAACACCTCCAGCGCTATCCAAATTGACCACGTGGTCGCTTTATCAGATGCATGGCAAACCGGAGCGCAAAATCTCTCGACTACCGATCGGGAACAGCTCGCTAATGATCCAGTGAACCTGCTTGCAGTGGATGGACCGGCGAACCAGCAAAAGAGCGATGCAGATGCAGCAACGTGGCTGCCTTCAAACAAGGATTACCGGTGCACCTATGTCAGCAAACAGATTGATGTGAAAGCTAAGTATCGCCTGTGGGTCAAGCAGCCTGAAAAGGACGCGATGATTCAAGTTCTCGGTAACTGTGGTGCGACTCTACCTGAAAAAACTCAGGATCCTGCCCCAGTAGTGGAAGAACCTACTCAGGCTCCGGTGCAACAGGCTACTGCTCCGGCATATGTTGCCCCTCCTGCGGAACAGGCACCAACTCAACAGGTACCGGCTCAGCAAGCACCGGCTACTGCTGTATTTGCGAATTGTGCTGAGGCGCGTGCTGCTGGAGCGGCTCCGCTGTATGCAGGTAGCCCAGGATATTCTTCTAACCTAGACGGCGATCATGACGGTATCGCTTGCGAACGTAAGTAAGCACAAGAGCCCTCTCCCTAAGATTTAGAGAGAGGGGCTCTTACTATCTGTGGTGAGCATGCCTTCGTAGAACATATCAAGTGCAACTGACCTGTAGGTAGGTTATTAACTTCAGCTATACACAAAAACGCTAAGGCCCCAGCCCACTATCCGTTCTGGGGAATCATCGACGGATCAGCTTCACCCCAATTACCTTCCGGGGTTACCAAAAAGGTGCCAACAGTCCCAGAACCTCCGGCTTGACGCATAGATTCCGATCGAGCCACCACTACATACTGGCCAGGAGCTCCTTGAGCATCCGGGAGAACCTGAGTGACAGCGGCTGTAATATCTGGATTGTTCTGGAATTTTTGTTCCAAAAGATATTCAGCAGCTTCTTGCTCATTATGCACAACGATGGGGTAGGTGGGCATAGGAGGGCAGGTTTCAATCGTTTCTACCCCTGGACCACCTTGAGGATTGCACCATGAAGGATTAGCTACTGGCTCAGTAGCTTGCTTTGAAGGCTCAGTGGTCTGCACCGGTGTTGCAGAAGGCTGCGATTCACCCTGAGGGGAGTTTTCCGGAGTTGGAGAGGGCGTAGTAGCAGATGGGCTCGCGGTTGAAGACGGTGAAGGTGTTGCCTGTGATGACGCGGCTTGCGTAGGTGAGGCAGTAGCAGAAGCCGCTACTGTGCTGTTCGTCGGTTGAGTATCTTTCGAGTCCGTTTTTTCTTGATTGCTACTACCGCATCCGGTGAACAGGGCAAGAAGAGCAACTGCGGAGACAGCTTTGAGTGCATGTTTCATAAGATTTCCTGAGCGGGTAAATAACTAGTTTGATACTCTTCGAACTTACCTTCCATCAGAGACATTGCTAAAGGCAATACAGTGATATGTCTGGATATGACACCCAAGTCTTTGGCTGTGGGTTAGTTCTTTCACGAACTAGGCCATGCACGTATTTTCCTTGTCTTGATGGGAAGTTGAGGTTTTTTGATGTGATTGCATAGACTTCAGCTACCCCATCCAAAAAGAGCCAGGCCAGAGAGTAGGCTTTACCAACATGCGCTACCGAACCACCCCTCTAGAAAGAACCACCGACGCTTACAACCAGCGAGCCATCGCCTACGCCAAAGCCATAGGGAACTGAAGAAGATAACCGTTAGCACCGTGCGCTTCTACACCATCCATACCTGCATCAACGGCCCTTCGAGCGCCTTCGGTAAATTTCTGGATAACCCTTTTAATACCCTCGGCATCCAGAGCAATAAGAAAGGGAGGGGATTGGTCACCACCAATCCCCTCCCCTCTTCATTCTTTAGTCAAGAATTATTTTGCGGTAGGAATGCTACCGTGCGGATCAATAACATACTTCAATGATGAACCCTTATCGAAGTCCGCGTATGCCTGAGGTGCCTCATCAAGGCTAATGACCTTGATGTTGAGCATATCTGAAAGATAAGGCATACGATCCCACAGAATCGACATCATCAACTCGCGGTTGTAATGCATAACCGGTGCCTGACCACCGGCGATACGAGGCGATTTAATCCAAGCATCACCGAAGTTGAGAGAGTAAACACCCTCACGCTCAGCAGGAACAGGAGAAATAGGGTTAGCACCATAAACACCGATGATGCCGGTTGCTCCACCGGGACGGGTTGCATCCAGAACCTGATTGATAGCGTAAGACGATTTGGTCTTCTCAGCCTCTTCGCCCAGACCGTGTGCTTCGTTGCCTACATAATCAACTGCGCAGTCAACATAGGGAGTGCCAAGGATAGCTTCAATCGCATCATTGATGGAGTCAACCTTGGAAAGGTTGATGGTCTCGCAACCATTCTGGCGAACCAGTTCCAAACGATCCTCATAGTAATCACCCACGATGATGCAAGATGCGCCCATGAGGCGAGCAGCAGCAGCACCACAACGACCTACCGGACCAGCACCTGCAATATAAACAGTAGAACCAGGCTTCACACCCGCTTCGACCAGACCATGGTAAGCAGTGGGCAAAATATCGGAAAGCACTGCAAGGTCTAGAATTCTCTCCATTGCCTGATCCTTGTCAGGGAAACGAAGAAGCTGGAAGTCAGCGTAGGGCACGAACATGTATTCTGCCTGGCCGCCTGCGAAGCCACCAAGGTTGAAACCGTATGCTGCACAGGAAACCTCAGGGTTAGTAGTTTCGCAAACCTCAGTACGTCCGTTGCGACAGTTACGGCAACGACCACACGCTACGTTAAAGGGTACAGAAACGATGTCACCGGGCTTGAGGAACTCAACATCTGAACCGACCTCTACAACTTCACCGGTCATTTCATGGCCCATCACCATACCTTCGGGTACAGGGAATGAGCCACGGTAGATGTGCAAGTCACTGCCACAGATATTGGTAGCAATCAGCTTGACGATAACGCCATGGGGGGCTTTTTTGCCGTTGGGCATTTCTAGCTTGGGGAAGTCAAGGGTATCCACGCGCATATCTTTTACGCCGTGGAATACTACTGCGCGATTTTTATCTGCCATGATTTTTTCCTCACTGCTTTCTTCTTTGAGGAAGCTCTTAGGGGTGAAGCTAAAACTCTTGAGGAGAATAACCCCTCAGAAAAGCGAGCATTTTTTCGATTTCAAGGGATTCTTAGCTACTGAGCAAGCGTAGCATAGGGGTGGGGGCGGAATCATGGCCCCTTCATTGGAAGGGATATAGAAGGTCGTCGTCTATAAATCGGCGAAATAGACAATGCAGCGGATTATGTGATTGATATGGGCCCCGGCGCAGGAGAAGAAGGTTGGCAAATCGTGGCCGCTGGCACCTCAGCGGAGGTTGCGACTTCAGCAAAAAGTGTTTCGGCACCATTTTTAGCGGCGGCCTTGAGGTAAGAACCTATTCATGGTTTGGAAGGGTCATTTATAATCCTTCTAAACTGAGTATCTTATTGAACTTTATGGGCTACTTTGCCCCCTTCCCCCGGTTTATCTGGTGGTCTTATAGCGGAGGCAGTTAGCATCTTTTGATTGCATTCGCCCGATTCCTTAACTTGGAAAGGATTTTGTACATCTTCCTCTCTCCCCTACAGTTAAAACAGTAAGTTTTCTTAGTATCACTAGATTCAAGGAGTAACCATGGCTGACCTCAGCAATAAAAAAGTTCTTATTCTCGCTAGCCAGGGTGTAGAGCAGGTTGAGCTTACCTCGCCGCGCGACGCACTCAAGGATGCCGGTGCGCAGGTTTCACTAGCAGCCCCTGAGGGCAAAGAATTCCAGGCTATGAACGGCGACTGGGAAAAAGCAGACACCTTCACTCCTGATCTTTCGCTGGCAGACGTTAACGTTGAAGACTACGACGCGCTCGTCCTCACCGGCGGTACCCTCAACGCGGATGCAATGCGCATCAACCCCGAGGCTCGTTCCATTACCGTTCAGTTCTTTGAGGCAGAGAAGCCCGTTGCAGCTATCTGCCACGCACCTTGGCTTCTGATTGATTCCAAGAAGGTTGAGGGCAAAAAGCTCACTTCCTACACCTCGGTGAAGCTGGATCTTGAAAACGCTGGTGCCGAATGGGTTGATGAGGAAGTTGTGGAAGACGGCAATCTCATTACCAGCCGTAACCCCGGTGATCTTGAGGCGTTCAACAAGGCGATTATCGCTAAGTTGAGCTAGTCGCACTTAGGCAAATATAAGCCTTCATCACACGATACGCAGGTAGGGAAATTCTCGGTTAGCTTTGCCAGGATTTGCTCTACCTGCGTATTAGTTTTGGCGGATCATGAGGTTTGTTTATGGGGTCCGTAGCCGCGAAGAAAATGCATGCTCATGCCAGAAGAAAGCACTTTCCTATGAGCCATAACGACTACCTAAAACCAGAACTCGGGAACCACCAAGGTCATGATTTGAGCAGTGCTCCACTCAATCACTAATCACAGGCTACATTTTCAATCCATTTTTGAACTTATTCTGCGTCAGTAGATCTTACTGGATCTTTCGAAAGGTTCGACGGGACCGCGGTGCAACATCTTTTACCACCGACTATCAATTTAGTGCCACAGCCAAGCTATCCTTTTACTTTGTATTTTCGGTTACATCTAACCTCAATGAACGAGGACTCACTACTGATCTTGTGATTATAAATCAGAGCAAAGAAGAAGTTCCTTATGGTGTGGGGCTCATCCATATCTGATTGCTGGTTCTCCCAAAGAAGGAGAGGGCGCAGTGGATAGGTTGTCTCTGACAGATCCAGTGAGTACCTATATGGAAGTGAACGATCGGATGATTCCGATAGTACAGAAGCCCGTGAGCGCGGAGTTGGATTTAGCGAAGACTTTGTCTTTGCGGGGTGTTCATCTAGACCATGCTTTCGGGGGCTTACGAGAAACGTGGAGGGGAAGCTGTTATCACCTTGACGAGGGAAGGTGGGGCGTCTATTTCGCTGACAGTAGGTGAAAGTATTAAATGTTTGCAATTCTCCACTGATGACTAGAGACGTCAGGGTGTTGCTGTGGAACCAACGACTGCTCCTATTAATGCGTTTAATAATGGAATTGATTTGTTAGTTCTTGAGGCTTATTCAAAAGTAGGAACACACCCACACCCCACCAACTAGACAACGGCCCCACCAGCGGCAAAAATAAGAGGATTAAATCACTACAAATAACCTCAAGCCATACCGGAAGAACCGTTGCTCCACCAGCGTACAACAGGGCTCACACCTCAGCAATTCACCACGCTACTGACAGCCCTCACCTCTCATATCACCTGGGCAAAACCAGGCGGAAGACCACCAGCACTAACCCTGGCCCAGGCCCTTAAAGTCACCCTTTTCTACCACCGACACAACCTCACCGAAGAACTCCTGGCAGAAATCTTCAACACCTCCCAGCCCACCATCTCACGGACCCTCAACACCGTTGAAAAAGCACTTGAGAAAGCCCTCAGGCCGCTAGAACAGTCTATAGAAAACAGCCTGAAAATCCCTGGTTCACTGGTGATCGACGGCACCCTAATTCCCACCTGGAACTGGCGTTCACTAGGAAAAACAAACTTTTCTGGTAAGCATAAACGAGCCGGTTTCAACCATCAAGTGATTTGCACCCTGGGCGGGAAACTACTGGCCATCACTGACCCGGTCCCTGGCGCTAGGCATGATGCCTATGCCTTCAAGCATCATGGCTTGGAAAGATATCTTGATGAGAGCACTTTGGCTGATAAGGGTTACATCGGGTTGGGGCTGGCCACCCCAGTAAGACGCAGCAAAGCCCGCAGGATGCCTGCAGATGTGAAGGTGGTGAACAGGTTCATTAATTCACGCCGATCGGTGGTGGAGCGGGTTATCGCGCAGGTCAAGACGTGGCGGGTTTTGCATACAGGTTTCCGGCGGCCGCTGAGCGTGTATGGGCGGGTGTTTGCGGTGGTTCGGGGGTTGGTGTTTTATGCGGCTGGGAGGACTTTTGAATAAGCCTCCTTGCTTCTAAGGGAGCGTCATAGTTGCTGGTGAAGGATTTCAGAAATCCAGCTACTTATTTATGAGTGGTTTTTGCTGTATAGCCCTCTAGCGATGGTTAGTTGAGCGATGCCCGACCTCTAAAGCCAGCAACACCAATTTTCCCTGATCAATATCCAAAATGACCCGATACGACCCTACGCGATAACGCCACAACCCTGAATAATTACCAGTCAAAGCCTTACAGTGGCTCTGCGGATACTCAGAATCGACTAGTTTTTCCAACTCATCTAATACCCGTCGGGCAACCGGTTTATCTAGCTTCTTTAATTGCTTAAAAACTCTGGGTGTCAATTCCAAGGACCAAGTACCACTCATAGTCCTAGTTCTGCCCGTGCCTCTGCCAGGTTATACGTCTTGAGTTTGCCTGATCGTGCCGCTTCAGCATCAGCCTTGAGAGCAAAGGCGTGCTCAATCTCTGCCAGGTGCTCTTCCAAGAGGGTATTTATATAAAAAGATACAGGTCGATTGGTTTGCCGCGAGAGCTCTTCCAGGCGTTCCCGAACATCATTTGAGGGACGGAAAGTAAATCCCTTACGGGGTTTTGTTTCTACTGTCATGCAATTATCGTATTACACGTCATTCATTGATTCTAGCGAGGGGAAGTTAAGTTCTCGTAGTGGAGGGGATCTTTACCCGCTAGGGCATTCAACGGTAATACAGATGATCTCATGCAGAAATTTACTCCAAAGGATACTTTGCCCCGTTAGAGCTCCCATAAATATGAGTGAGAATAAACCACAGCACTCATTGGAATCAGCACATGCCCGAGAATCCCTAGTTTTCAGAGAAAATTGCTCAGCCTGGCCGGGCCAAGTCTGTCGGGGTTGACTTCTCATAACGCCCACCTCAGCTCTGGGAGACGTTCCTCAGAAGGACCGGAGTGAGCAATTAATAGGGCTAAACAATATAGAACAAAACAATATTGTTCTATATTGTTTTGTTGAGATAATTTAGGTGGTTACTACCCCCCCCCCGCCTATTTTCTCCACTTCAAGAAGTGCCGTTCCACGTAGAAACCCTCAGCTACAAAACGGGAGAGCTCCCCTAATTGAAGAGACACCAACCATAGTGCGCTCTTCTAAAAAGCAAGAATCCTTTTATTCATCGCCCGAGTTCTTCCAAGACCAATACACCGTAAAACCCACCATCACTACAAAAATAATCAGGCCAGCCACTATCTCTCCCGGTGAATAGTCTGTCGGCCAACCAGCAGGACCATTCAAATCCATCCCCAGAACCATCACATACCTCTTTTGAGTAAAGAAAAATAAAAGACAGTCCCTATCCTCATCCTCTTTACTATTCACGTCGAGCAAACGATTCCAAACAATCATTCATTCTTGACGAACAATAGTAGGGTGGAATCATGGATCTACAGCATCTCCGCACTTTCCGCGCAGTAGCCCACTACGGAAGCGTTCGAAAAACAGCTCACGTGTTGCGCTACTCCCCCGCTTCTATCAGCCAGCAAATAACCCAGCTCCAAAAAGACATCAACCTTGCCCTCTTTGAAAAATCAGGCCGCGGTCTTAAACTCACAACCTCTGGAGAGCTACTGGTGACCAGGCTTGATGATTTCTTCCGTGAGTGCTCCAGCCTGGAAACATACATAGCAGGTCTGAGAGAAGAAAAAGAATCTGCCTTCTCCTGCTACTACATCACCTCGTTCGGGGCAGCTGTCATCCCTCATACTTTGCAGCAAATCACCAAAGATTTTCCCCGCACACGATTCGATTTGCACCTGAGCGATCAGCCTCATATCGTTACCTCACCCCAGCCAGACTTGCAGCTCATTGTCGAAGAGGAAGGGTTCAAAACCCCACCTCATTTCATTCGTCATCGAATCCTCACCGAACCTTACTGTGTGGCAATTCCTCAAGACCACAGGCTGGCTCAAAACGGAGACCCTCTGGATTTGGCAGATTTGAAGGATGAACTCTGGATCGATACTGAGCCAGCTAAAGGATGGTGCTGGCAAACCTTAGTCAATAGCTGTCAGAGAGCAGGGTTCTTTCCTAATTTTCATGTGCAGGCTTATGACTACCCCATGGCACTGCAACTGGTTTCCAGTGGGTTGGGAATTTGTGTATTGCCGCGCATTGGTGGGCAACGACCTGGAGAGAAAGTAGTAATCCGCAACCTTAATGATTCTGGTCCTCGGAGGACTATAAGTGCCTTAATCCCGCAGGGTGCAAAGGAAGAACCTATTGCAAACAGAATGATTGAACTACTACGCGTGAAGGCCTCGCCAAAACGGTTCTGAAGCTCAATCTGTGTGGCTATCGCAACTTATTGCCCACCTCAGCTCCGTGGAGTTAGCCATTATATGAAGGGTGTTTCTTTTCAAATTGCCGGGTGCTACCCCTGGGACTCTCTACAGGTTCAAAATAAATCTATTTTGTATAAAACAGAACAATATTGTTCTGTTTTGTTTGTGCGATGCAGTCTCTGAGGGAAACTGTTAATGCTTCATGTGAGACCATGCTCGCCAGGTTCTACTCCATTCCTTGGTGAGCCCGCCCAGCTACTCGCCCACCAGTCATACAGTAGTGTCCAATCTCGCGGGTAGAGCGAGAGGCTTATTCATCATGGAAATCCGGCGTAGGGATTCTTCATTGGAGAGTAAGGAATATGTACCCTTGCCCTGGGTCAATAGTCCGAAGAATTTTCTACCCAACTAATTACAAACAGAACAGTATAAAACAATATTGTTCTGTACTATATTGTTCTGTTTTGCCCACCCTTCCCTTGGGCTATCCCCAGTGGGGCGATGGTTACAACGAATTTTCCGTTCCGCACCAGCATTGAATGACAGGGGTGTGCATGAAGTCAGAGTTCATATGTTGGTGGGCACCCCCTTAGTTCATTTGCAGATGGAGGGAAATCGCATGCCAAAGAATCCTCAAGAACTAGGGTTCTGACACTTTACCCAGCAGCAAAACAATATTGAACATAACAATATTGTTCTGTTTACTCTCCGTTATCCAACTATCTTGACAGTATTAGCTAAAGACATGGAAATTCACGGGATCCCATAAGCTTCGCCTTGCCCCAGGAGAGGGGTTACAGCACGTGAGGTGAGTAAGGGTAGAAACAAATAGCTTCCAAATAAAACAAAACAGAACAAAACAATATTGTTTTGTTCTGTTTTATATTGTTCAGTTAGATTTTATTGCTCGTGAATAGGAACAGCGTCCCCGAACTTTTCCTCCAAGGTGGTGAAGAAATACCGTTCCAAAAGCTTGGCCTTACTGATATCTAGCTCTTCTGCTGCGTAGTCCATCAGAGCTTTCTGACTCTTGGTGGCTTGGATGGTGTAGGCGCCGACTTTGCGGCTGGATTTTGCTCGTGCTCGGACACGTTCTTTAGTGCCTTGTGGTTCTGATTGTTCCTGCAATGTTTGAGGGGAGGTTGCCTCTTCAAGGGATGGCTTTTCAGCAGCATTGATGAATTCATCTACGGACTGTCGGGGTGTGCGAACTCGTACCATTTATTTAACCTGATCTTTCAAAGCAAGAATTTCTTGAGAGAGAAGTTGGATTTCTGCCTTAGCCTTAGGGTCCTTACTCTCAACTACCGATATACCTTCACTCAGGGTGCTCTGGTAGCTCTTACGGTGATGAATCACTACGTTGGCTACTGTGGCATCAGTAGGGAACACCTCTAGATATTTCCTCGCTTCTTGCACCTCATCACTCATAGCGTGTGTAGAGGCTCGGGCAATCACAATGAGAGTTTTGAGGTTTTCGTTGTAGTCTCGAGCGTTTTCGATGGTTGTTGCCAAATCGAGAGTGGAGTCAAGATCAGCTTGAGATGTTCCGGTGGGAACGAGAAGAACATCTGCGGCGGTCATTGCTGAACGCATTTCAGGGGAGTCTTTGCCTGCTGTGTCGATGAGGACAACGTCGTTTTGTTCCTCGAGCTCTTTGAGGGTGGCTGCTAAGCGTCCTTGTTTGCGGGTCGTAATCACTGGAGGCAGTCCGGCGTCTTCTCGATCATCTGCCCAGCGAGATGTTGTGCTGACAGTGGGGTCAGTTTCGAGAACATGAATTTTTTTACCTTGCTGCTGAAAAGCTACAGCAAGATTAATCGCCAGAGTTGATTTTCCAACCCCGCCTTTGTGGTGAGCGATAAGTAAGATCATGCTTCCATAATAATCCCTAATAGAACTGAACACTATAGAACAAAACAATATTGTTTTGTTCTATAGTGTTCAGTTCTATTTTGTTCTATATAGCAGAGGGGTGCAAGTCATGAGGGAAATATGATCCCTCCCGTCTGAGGAGCAACGCCTTTCGACCCCAAAACCGTTGACCATGTATTCAAAAAACAACAATACTGTTCTATATAAAACAATATTGTTTTATATAGAACAGAACTATTTAGAACAGTTCTGGATACTGATGACGAGCTTGAGCCTCTCCCAACAAAGCAACCTTAATGCGACGTTTCACCTCAATCGATGGACCAGTGACTTTCTTTGAAGGCTTCTGAGCAAGCAGATCACCAAGAGAAGAGCGGCGTTTTTGATACTCATGATTCTCCACTGCGGTGCGGGATTCTAGAATTGACTCTTCTCGAACCCAAGCGTTCATACGCAAAGTAAGCCACTTCTTCACTGACCGCATTCCCTCAGCACCACGAGTGTTATAAGCACTGTTATCAGCTCTGCGCTCCAGAGCATAGAGAACATCTCTTACTGTCCAACCTGCTTCAAAGAAAGGTTGAACTACACCTGTAATAGCAGTGGCACTGAGAGAACGAAGGTCGAAACAATGATGCTGAAGTACCCGCACAAGATGGGTTAAGGCTTGTTGTTTCGCTTTGAGAGTGGGATATGAGTCTTGCAGGCCTTGTCTCTTCTTCTCCAGGGCTCCTTGATGGGAATAAGCGTAGAGAGCATAGCGTTGTTTGCAGAACTGATCGAAAAGACCTTCCCGAATAGCGCGATAATAGGAAATTTTTTCGTCCCTTAAAGGTGAAGGGCAGTCAGTTACAAAGAGGTACCCGTTTTCATCGTAAAAAGACTCATCGGCGTCTAGGGCAGCTGATGGGGGAGTGGGTACGGTGAGGCCGTAAACGGGTGCGAGGTTTTTCTTCTCTTGCCACTGAGGGGCCATGGCGGCACTACGTCCTGAGGCAATAACAGTGAGTAGCTGGTGCTCTTTGAGCAGCCGTAAACAGCGTTGCACGCTACTGATGCTAGTGGTAGCTAACTGAGCCAATGCGCTCCATGTAATGCGAAGAGTTCCCGTATCAGGGTTAAAAGCGTAGGAGAGTGCCTCGCATACCTTGTCGAAAGTGGCCTGAAAGTCTGCTCTGCGGTGAGAGATATCAATGTAATCTCGTACTGCTTGGAGCCATTGGGCGGGGGAGCAGGTGTAGGTGTGGTCGGCAGGTAGGGCTGCAAGTCGTGCTGCGGTGGAGTTTTCCCATTGAATGGGTTGTGTTGCCGGTCGTTTGACGTGGTTTTTGCGGGCGCGTTCTTGTTTTTGGGTGCACTTGATACGGTGTGGCGTCACATTACTTGCGCGATGGGGGGGTGTTGCTGGTATGCTAGACACCAAGAACACCCCCTGGTGGATATGAATGAGGATTCATGTCTTCCTTGCAGAGGAGGGTTTCTTACTAAGAATCCTGATGAGGCGGCTAAACTTCAGGTCAGGGTTCATATAGTCTTTTGAGCGGGATAACGTCGGGAAACGTTATCCCGCTCGACTTTTAAGTATTCACTTTTTCTTTTGTAGGCTCTGGGAGCCTCGGTTCGTCATAGCCCAGATTGCTAGCAATGAGCGAGCTCGCATAATAAGACATGGAGACGCCACGCTCTTGCGCAGCCTTCTCAAGCGAAGCTTTGACTTTGGGTGACATGCGCACAAATAGTCTTTCGACTTTCTCTGCGGACGGCACTCGCTTTGTTCTCTGGGGCATGGTTAATACCGTACCTTAACTGTGATGCCACATGAAAGTTCAAAAGGCAGCTTTCTTAACTATTAAGGAGGCTTATTCATAAGGGGGGGTACACACCCCAACCCCCACCAACTAAACAACGACCCCACCAGGTGGCAAAAATATGAGTGTTAGATCTCTACAAATAACCTCAAGCCACACCAAAAGAACCGTTGCCCCACCAGCGTACAACCGGCCTCACTGCCAAGCACTTCGCCACGCTCATCACAGCCCCCACCCACCACCTGGGTCAAACCTGCTGAAAAACCCCGCAAGCTCACCCTGGCCCAGGGACTAAAAATCACGCTCATTAGCTACCGGCACAACCTTACCCCAGAAGCCCTCACCCACCTCTTCGAAGTCTCACAGCCAACTATCTCACCAACCATTAAAACAACCGAGAAGGCCCTAGAGAAAGTCCTCACCCCACTGACTCGACCTCTCAAAGAGAACCTTAAAGCACCTGGTTCCCTCGTGGTGGATGGCACTTTAGTTCCCATCTGGAACTGGCGTTCATGAGGAAAAACAAACTTCTCAGGCAAGCACAAACGCGCAGGATTCAATCACCAAGTGATCTGCACACTTGATGGCACACTCCTGGCGATAACCGATCCGCTGCCTGGTTCTAGGCATGATGCTCATGCTTTTGGGGCTCATGGACTTAATTAGCTGCTGGATTCATCCACCCTGGCCGATAAGGGCTATGTGGGACTTGACGTGACTACCCCTACTCAGGGCAGGTCTGGGCTGGGCCTGTTTCGGGAGCAGAAGACGAATAATCGGGTGCTTAATCGTTTGCGGTTGGTGGTGGAGCGGGTCATCGTTCAGGTAAAGACCTGGCGGATTGTTCATACCGGGTTCAGGCGCCCGTTGGGTTTGTAGGGGCGGGTGTTTTTTCTGGTGTGGGGGTTGGTGTTTTTGGTTGTTGGGCACCCCTTATAAATAAGCCTCTCTGGAGCGGATTCAGCGCAGAATCCCGCATGTCGTTCATTAATGCCCGGTTTTTCGAATAGACGGGCTTATCTTGTCAGACCTCTGGGCTATAGAAATGAGTATGGTTTCTCAATTTCCTTCTCCTGCTCAGGACTATCAGCAGACCCAGATAGACCTGAATAAAATACTGGTCAAAGACCCGGCTAATACGTTTTTCTTGCGTGTGTATGGGGATTCGATGGAGGGCGCGGGTATTTATGACCAGGATGAGATTATTGTGGATCGTTCTATCAAACCGGAGACCGGGAAAGTCGTCGTCGCCTCTTTAGATGGTGAGTTCACGGTTAAGCGTCTAGGTGTGGATGGATATGGTCAAGGTTGGTTGCTATCGGAGAATCCCAAGTATCCTGCTATTCCTGTTTCTGCTGAGTCTAAGTTTTCTATCTTGGGTGTGGTGACGTTTTGCTTGCACCATACTGGGTAGAAAAGGGTTTTTAACGGGGGACAAGATTTTGCGCATTCTCAGCTCATGCCAATTCGCTCTATAAATTCTGTGTCTAAATAATTTCCGTTTTCTGATCTGATACGTGCAAAGCTTGACCATCGCGTAGTAACACCAACGGCCATTGTGTGCCGTATTTCTGGACTGTGGCACTGATTATGTCAATGGTATAAGGCCCTGTCGTGCCTTGGGCATGGGGGATAACAACATGAGGCACCAGGTTGAGCCCTTGATAATCTGAGAGGTTCGGAGCCTCCTCTGGGTCATCCATAACGGATGCCGGTTCAATAGAGGGTCCAGCAATAATGGCCCCAGCTGATGAGCCCATATACATCACACCTTTAAAAACAGCGTCCTTAATGATTTGGTCTGATTTGGTTGCGCGTAGCGTGTGCAATAAGTCGAAGGTAGATCCGCTAGCGATATAGATACCGTCCACTTCGGAAAGAACGTTTACAAGTTCCTCACGGGGTGTGTCTGAGAGAGACAGCTCTATGAATTCGGTGCATGAATCTTTGACCGCGTTGCGTTCCGCGATGGTGAAAGGGGATCCTTTGTGAAGTCTTGCAGCATCGTTGATATATGCAATTCTTCGCGGAGTAAATCTCTCTAATTCTGAATGCAGAAAAGACATGAGTAGCAGTTCCATAGGATTTATCCTCGGGGATACGACGTGGTTAATAAGTTGCAGTAAATGTACTGTGTATTATTCCTCAATCATACTCCTCAGATGCCTTGATCTTAGACCCGCCGTTTATACGAGAATATTCATACCAGTAGCCATCTCCTCCGGAACACATGTCATTTTTTGTTCATCTTCAGATGCTTTCTCTACACATATTTTGCCTAACTTACAAACAACACTTGTGGAGAGATCCAGGCGGGAAGCAACCTCAGAGTTATTCACGCCCTCGTTTTTGAACCGTGCGATGACCTTTGCCTGTTCAACCTCAGAATCTTTCTCGACCTGAACTAATTGTTCAATCTTGACTTCGTGCTCTGCAATCTTCTTTCCAACCGCAGCCTCATACAAGCGATTACTTTTATACAGTTGTTTTGGTGTCAGCCAGTAAGGTAGAACTCAGAACTAAGTAGAGTCCTCGCTTACCCGACGAATCTAACCGTTAAGCGAAACGCGCCTTGGAGCGCTTCGCAATATAGCTCGCCGTGGCAAGAGTTAAATCCGGGCGATTGTCCCGAATCTGCTTGATTATTGTCAGTTCTGACATCTCGGATAAAGGTTCGACAGTAATACTGTTAGCCCATTGAACTGCCTCTGCTTCGTTTTTAAACCCTGACTTTTTGAGCGCTAGGGTCTTCCCTCTGTGATCTCCAAAAATCTTGTAGGTGAAATTGGTAAGTCGACTACTCATGTATTATTCCTGTTTGTTGAATGGCGCTTCCATCTCATAGAAGGTGTTACTAACACTCAACTACGTTTGAATGGAAGCTTAAACGGTCGTTTATGACACACTAATCGGTGAAGACGACCGAACATTCCTGATCGTTGAAAAATCAACAGGTTTTTAAGCATGTTCAGTCGCTAAACCCAGTGCCACAAACTATGCGCCTATACCTCGCTCTCCGCACGAGTATTGATATATTCCAACCCATGGGATTGTCCCTCGGCTATGCCAGAGTCTCCCCTGGCGGCCTAGACATACACCTTCAACACGATCCAATCCCCGACTCCAGAAAATACGATTGATCATTGCAAAGTACGCCACAAAAACAGCGCTTTTCATACTGATCACTGGGAATGTCATTTCGAGGAGATGGACTTCGACGTCCGAATGCTCACGCTCTTTACCCGACTTGAGCAAACCCGAAATGCAGAAGTACCGCTGAATCCCGGAATAATCGGAGACTCAGCGGTCATTAATCAAACGATGATACATCTGGGTTAGGAGGTTAGGACGCTCAATGGTCTATGTCATCAATGGTCAGGTCCGCGACTTCGTGTCGCAGGTCAGCAATTAATTGGGGGGTCTGCGCGATCACGCGTCGTGCAATATCTTGGTATTGTTCTTTAGAACTAACGCTCAAAGCGGTAGTCACTTTGTCACGGAATGCTGAATCGCGAATTGAAGCGAGCCGGACAAGTTCCTCATAATTATTGTCGGTATAAAATTCCTCCAACTTTGCTTTGATTTCCGCATATGGAGATGAGAGCTGGAAAGTAATCATAGGATCCGTAATCTCAGACGGAACAGCAGTGACAAGATTTCGCCAAACCTCATCTGTGGCCAGCTTCTTGGCTATACGGTCCAATCCCTGATTCGCAGCGAGTGCAGTGATGCCGGCCGCCTTGGCCTCGCTCACACGATTTTCCACATTTACGCCATCTAACTCGGCGAGCTTGGTGGCCACAGCCTCGAGAACAGCAGGCATGTAGTAAAGGCTCTCGACTTCGCTCACTTTGATGGGGTGAACGCCCTTAGATTTCAGCGCCTCACGTTCTTGTTCTGAACGTCCGTCACCATCCACTATCCCTGCAGCATAAACCCAATGGTGTTTTTTGTCTTTTGGATTCCTTCAACACTGCGGATAACCCATTCGCAGTTACCGCTAGCAGAGAGCGTCCATTCAGGAAAAAGGAGACGGTAGAGGGCGTAATCGAGGCTACTGGCTGTTCCTTCAATGAATAAAATGCGTCTGCGCCCACCTAATATGGCTCGGCGGGCGGCCTCTGTCAGGTTAGCTTCTGGAGTGATCTCTTTAACATCCCAACAGGATGGCGCATTGTCAGACCACTCAACACCTAAGGCAGCAAACACCATTCCGGGACGAGTGCTCAGGCCGAGCGCGAGATCGAGGTCATGAGTCAAGACAACGAACGAGCAGTCTGCTCGCGCGTCAATCAATGCCTCAACCAATCCTGCAGATATGGAACGGTGCAGGTGGCGCTCTGGTTCGTCCAGCAAAATGATGCAGTTGTCAGGTGCTACCAGGATCTCTGCGGCCAGAAGCAACGCGCTCCTCTCTCCATCTGACATCTGTGCGATCGGATACTCAATGCCCGATTCCCGATGAAAAGCGTTAAATGTCTGCCTGTCGGTAGTTTTCACTTGGATGACAAGCCCAGCCTTTTCGAGCACCGAGTTTAGGACGTCGAAAAGTCGGGTACCGATGATTTCATCGATTTCTTCCGGCGAACGGCGCTCAGTTTGAGACAGCTCGGCGATGCGATGGTCCTCTGCAGCGATTTTTCCGAGCAGATCGAACAATGCAATATCAGTTCGCTGTGCGTCGGCATGATCCATGAAACGTGAGTCACTTGAGATGTTCCAATATCCAATAGTCCCCGTTAGTTCTTCACGACGGGAGGCGCTAATGTTTGGACCCGAGTTTGCAAACCAAATCTTCCGCTGCGCGAGCACACGGTGAATTTTGTCTCGCGGGGCTGTTGCTGCAAGATGCGTAGCGAGAGCGGACTTGCCTGTTCCATTCGCCCCAACGATGGTGATGACTTGACCAACGGCAACGTCTAAAATTAGAGAATCTCCTCCAACGCGAGGGATAATCCACGAAGTGATCGTGGCTTCGGAAAATAATTCATTGCTCATACACACAATCCTAGTTCTCGTCAGCCCTTTCTTCCCCGTCGTCCACGCCTATATAACGTTTCTTCGAAGCAATGCCTATTAGGGAAGGACAGCACACGAATGCCTCATCTCTCAATAACAAGAACTTCGCTCACACTCCCGAACACCAGGCAGAAAATCGTCTCGCAATGCACTACTAGTGAGACCGTAGATTTTTCAGCTGACGCCAAAGAGCGGGTTCGTGCTCGCGCTAAAGCTAGTCGCAAAGGTGGTATCTATACCATTCAAGCCACCAGATCCCAGAAAAAGCTCATGGTACATGCTGCTGAGCAGTTGGATATCAGTTAGGCTAAGCTCCTAGAGCGTTACTTCTTCACAGCTCTTGAAGAGCAGTTTGGGGCGGATGTTCCCATCACTAAAGAATAAAGCCAGGGAGAACAATCCAGGGAGAACAATGAGTTGGATTATTACTGACGATTCTGGAGTTTCAGACTTGTGGACATCTCTTATTGAAGATCTGAGGGAAGAGTATCTTTCTGCTCTCGAAATGATTTTCTTGGAGAAACAAATTACAGGATCACCCAGTAGGCTAGCGGCTCAGGTGCGGTTGGGTATCTGCCAAGAATGGAGCAACACTGAAAACGGGGCAGGGGCTGTTGTAATTTTCATAGGCAGTCTTGATTCCGCAGCCCCCAGTGGCTGGGGTGTGTTCTATCGATCATGCGAAGGTAAGGTTCTCAACCTTCACCCACAGAGCACAGAGAAGGACCCTTTCAAGAGGTACTTTATTAGTCAAGACGACCCAGAACCTCATAAAGCCAATATGGCCCTAGGGAGTTATCTCAAAGCAGCAACAGACAGTTTACTAAAAGAGCAAGAATACTCTGCTGGCCCAGTGTTTTTCTGATGATGCTATTTTAGAGCAGACTGCCGGAGGAGAGAATGACCTATCAGCCAGACCCGCACCACTACTTTCATTATCAGCCGCCACAAATACTGGCGGCCAAGAAGTCTCACTGGTGCGCGCGGGTCTGGTTCGGCGTATGGAGAGGATTCATTACCTTCAACAAAGTTCTCTGGATCCTTGGTATGTTTGTGGGTATCCCTGCGGTTATCATTCCGGTGCTCGGCTGGTTTCCCCAGGTTCGCACCTTCCTTGGATACCTCATGATTTGGGTGCTGATGATTAGCTTTATTGCCTACTGCTTAACCTATAACTGGTAGTAGGCAAAAAGTTACTGATAAGTAGCATTTAGAGTAGAATTTCCTACGGCGCTCTGCGTCAGTAAAATCAATATAAGAGTCAGTGGCATCTCTGGTTTTTTGGTTTCTCACCCCCAGAACCGTTGCTGGCCTATTCAGCCTGGGTCTGTGGTGGACCCTTGCTGGAGGGCTCCCGTTCTCTATTATGAGAGCGGGGGTCTTTTGCTTTAACGACCCTGATCACTAGCCATAACCAAAACTGCAACCACACCAAAAACAACAATAAAAATTGCACTAGGCCACGCTAGGGGAATACCTGCTAGCTGCTCAGAGAGCTTATCAACAAATGTCGCTAGGGCTACCGCACCGACAGGCACACCCAGAGAATACAGGGGATTAGGGGATTGCCTCTTTTGAAGCAGGGCAAAGAAGGAGATCGCCCCAATCGCCAGTATCGACCCAGTAAGCAACCACCAATGATTATTGGTCCCAGGCGAAATAGCCCGATACATGGGCAGCAGTAAGGCGTACAAGACAAGCCCGATGAACACCGACGTCGCCCAGCTGCCCTTTCCGTAGTTTCCACTAAAAGCAACAGCAAGAATAGCGACGCTGAAAGCGACCAAGGCCAAGGCAAAGAAGATAAGTAACCCCCATTGCCAAAGCTCCAGGGGCTCAATTGATTGTTCTGCCACTCGTCCAAATAAGTCAGTCTTTGTTGTCATGTTCAGCCTCCATGTGTCTCGATATTGAGCAGGTTAAATTCATGTTTTCACAAGTGGCTGACATTTTAAGGAAGAACCAGAGCAGAATCTAAAGATTTGATTTAATGCTTCTTTTCAACCTGGATACGGTAGGTCTTGAGATACTAAAGGTCTTAGCTACCTGGTTCTCACTCATACCATCAGCAAGTAGCTTCAAAGCTGCTTGCTGATGCTCTTTAGTGAGCTTAAGGGGGCGGCCGCCAGTTCTACCTTGAGCCCTGGCATGAGCTAACCCCTCATGGGTCCGTTCAACAATGAGGTTGCGTTCAAACTCTGCCATTGAAGCTAGTACAGAAAGAACTAGTTTCCCGGCAGGGGTGCGGGTATCTAGCTGAGTATCAAGGGCTTCAATTCTGATTCCTCGAGCGTCCAACTCCTGCACGGTGCGAAGAATATCAAGAGCGGAGCGCCCAAGACGGTCAAGCCTGGTGACGACAAGGGAGTCTTCATTCCGCATGTAGTCGATAGCAGCGCTAAGGCCAGGGCGGTCTGGTTTTATCCCTGAGAGTTTATCTGAGTAGATTTTTTCGCACCCATAGGCGGTCAGGGCTTGCTGTTGGGCTTCAAGGGAGTCTTGCTGTCTGTGCGTGGAGCCGCGGGCGTAACCAATTTTCATTGCTCACTACTCTCAGCTAGATTTTTGACCACTTTCAGCTCTCTGGCGCAAGCCTGAGATATTCATCTTATTCTCCCTTTGATATCTAATTTCATTTTCTATAGATGTCGGCCAGGGCTTCAAAAGCATCCATCCATTGTACGACCTGATGTTTAGAGGGATTTGGAGAGATTGCTCTTCCATGAGCTACATCGTTGCGACACTGATTGAAATAGGTATAAAAGTCGAAGGAATCTCCCACCTCTTTTAGGGGGTTGATTCCAGTATTCCTGTAAGCTTCACTTATGCTGGAAGCGGTTCCATTGCCTAGCTTTTTGATTTTTGTATTGCTAAGGTTGTCAGCTGTAGCTATTTCATATACAAAGTATTGCCAATGATGAGACAACTTATTGATGAGGGAATAGCTCATATTTTCCCAAGCTTCTGAATCTTCGTCACGGTCTTTCCCTGCATCTCTGTACCAGTCTTTCGCTAAAGAAATACCGCTCTTGAATTCTTCCCTTGCTGAATCATGGTCATCGTTCACAACTTCTGATGGCTTATTCATTTCTGTCCTGTCTCCATAGTTTTAGTATTTGGTAGAAATATCTGGTTTCACCATGGGTCTACTACTTATCAAAAAAGGTCGTTTATGAGGCTTATTCAAAAGTAGGAACACACCCACACCCCACCAACTAGACAACGGCCCCACCAGCGGCAAAAATAAGAGGATTAAATCACTACAAATAACCTCAAGCCATACCGGAAGAACCGTTGCTCCACCAGCGTACAACAGGGCTCACACCTCAGCAATTCACCACGCTACTGACAGCCCTCACCTCTCATATCACCTGGGCAAAACCAGGCGGAAGACCACCAGCACTAACCCTGGCCCAGGCCCTTAAAGTCACCCTTTTCTACCACCGACACAACCTCACCGAAGAACTCCTGGCAGAAATCTTCAACACCTCCCAGCCCACCATCTCACGGACCCTCAACACCGTTGAAAAAGCACTTGAGAAAGCCCTCAGGCCGCTAGAACAGTCTATAGAAAACAGCCTGAAAATCCCTGGTTCACTGGTGATCGACGGCACCCTAATTCCCACCTGGAACTGGCGTTCACTAGGAAAAACAAACTTTTCTGGTAAGCATAAACGAGCCGGTTTCAACCATCAAGTGATTTGCACCCTGGGCGGGAAACTACTGGCCATCACTGACCCGGTCCCTGGCGCTAGGCATGATGCCTATGCCTTCAAGCATCATGGCTTGGAAAGATATCTTGATGAGAGCACTTTGGCTGATAAGGGTTACATCGGGTTGGGGCTGGCCACCCCAGTAAGACGCAGCAAAGCCCGCAGGATGCCTGCAGATGTGAAGGTGGTGAACAGGTTCATTAATTCACGCCGATCGGTGGTGGAGCGGGTTATCGCGCAGGTCAAGACGTGGCGGGTTTTGCATACAGGTTTCCGGCGGCCGCTGAGCGTGTATGGGCGGGTGTTTGCGGTGGTTCGGGGGTTGGTGTTTTATGCGGCTGGGAGGACTTTTGAATAAGCCTCTATGAATACTCTCCTATTTCATCAAATAATTGCTCTGACTAGTAAATATCTGTATATTGCTGTAATCCATTGAGGAGAGCGTTTGAGAAATCTAGCATGTATATATCCCCTAACAAGGGGATAAAACATACATTACTTTAAGGACATAACATGCGGAATCTCAAAAATTTTGCTTGCGGTCTAGCAGTTGCTTCCCTGCTTTCTGTTGGTGTGGCCTCTTCCAGCCAAGCATTGCGTCTAGAGTCTGACCATGAAAATGGAGACCATGTTTTCTCTCTAAACCAAACTGATCAGAAACTAATTGCAGCTACAGCAGGTGGTGGCTTTGCTGGACTGGTTGGAAAAGTCCTCGGACAAGCCCCCGGAACTGCGGGAGCTATTGGCGGTCTCGGTGGAGCAATTTTTGATTTAGGTATTTGCCCAGATGACCAAGCTCTCTATATCTCTTACAAAACCAACCAGGTGGTTACTCCTCACGCACCGGAGGCAGAGATTACCGGTTCCTAGTGTCATTAATCTACGGTTTCGGTACATGAATAACGAACCACTGACACGCCCATAAACCACGTGCCGAAAACCTGTCTCGAAAAGGCACCCCCACGTTTTTGTGGGGGTGCCTTTTCAATATGCTCAACAAGCGGTGAAAAATTCTTAAATACTCCGTCAGAGCACGGCGGGCAACCTGAGAAGTGGCACCTTGCGCACCCGCCTGACACTCTGACGGCATGAGAAAAACCTCATACAATCGCAGCACAGAAGTCTTTAGACAGCTTGTTTTTTCTTCTCATATTCCTGAACGTGACGCCCCACAGTGCTTTTAGAAATTTCTAGTTTCTCGGCTATAGCACGGATGCTGAGACCTTCTGCTCTTAGGCCTGCAATCTGCTCGCGTTTGGTATTCGCGCGGGCTAAATATTGGTCTCTAGGCTCTGCCATAAGGCGTTGAACAGTTCGAGTAGTTACCCCTAATCGTTCTGCTGCTTGACGTGCAGTGAACTGACGACGAACAGGCTTAAGTGCGCTCATAGTTCATTACCTCTAATATTTCCAAGCGTTCATTCATCTTCTTTTTACGTCCTTGCTCGAGGTTTTTAGCCCAACGCTGTCGATTCACCTGCGTCTGTTCAGGGGTAATACGCGCCCAGACCCAGCGAGCAATAGATTTAGCAATCTGCGATACTTCCCCCTCACTCATAGCACCCCGAGAAAAATCATCGGCAATAACCGAGGCATTTTTCATGGAAGCAAACGCGTATACCGTTTCTGCCCATTCTTGATAATCGGCGTACCTCAAACGTGCTCGATAGGCCCGTTGGCGGGTGAGATTGAGGCTTATTCATAAGGGGGGGTAACAACCACCAACTAGACAACGGCCCCACCAGCGGCAAAAAATGAGAATAAAACGCCAATAATATACTCAAGCCAAACCGATCAAACCATTGCCCCACAAGCCTATAACAGGCCTTAACCACCAACAATTCACCACGCTACACACAGCCCTCAACAACCACCTCACCTGGTTCAAACCCGACCAAAAACCACGCAAACTCACCCTGGCCCAAGCCCTGAAAATCACCCTGCTCTACCACCGACACAACCTGACCGAAGAACTACTGGCAGGATTCTACGACGTCTCCCAACCGACAATTTCAAGGACTATCAACCTGATAGAACAAGCACTAGTGAAGATTCTCAGGCCACTGATCCAGCCACTGGGAAAAGCACTCGATGCACCCGGTTCACTGGTTATTGACGGCACCCTAATTCCCACCTGGAACTGGCGTTCACTAAGGAAAATAAACTTCTCCGGTCAGCACAAACGTGCAGGTTTCAACCATCAGGTCATCTGCACCGTTGACGGGAAACTGCTTGCCATCACGGATCAATTACCTGGTGCCAGATATGATGCTTACTGCTTCAAGAAACACGGTCTTGAGAAGTATCTGAATGAGACAACCCTAGCCGATAAAGGCTACGTCGGTTTGGGGTTGCTGACACCTGTTAAGCATAAGCCCGGGGTGAAAATGTCCAAGGCTGTTAAAGACAACAACCGTGTCATCAATACGCCGCGAGCTGTGGTGGAACGTGTCATCGCGCAAATCAAGACCTGGCGTGTTTTGCATTCGGTTTTCCGTCGGCCGTTAGGGTCTTATGAGCGGGTGTTTTCTTCTGGTGGGTGGGTTGGTGTTTTTGGCTGCTGGGCGCCCCTTATGAATAACGCTCATATACCGGACTATTAACGTGGCAGAGTACAATTTTCTCCTTCCTCGAACGCCCCTATAGTCGCTTACAGTCCATCACACCTATCTGGAAAATGTGGACGGTTCTATTTAAACAGGAAGCTAATAATAAATTGAGATGGAAAAATAAAAAGCGGGAGGCTGGTTTGGGGATAACCTTGCCTCCCGCTAGTAGTGATTCACTCCAGCGCACAATAGGGAAAGCGCTGGGTGTAGCGCCCTAGGGGATGGCCGATACACTCACCCATCATTTCTTTAAAAATTGAAAAGTGCACGATTGTGACACTCAATGACGTAGTGAAGACTCTTATTTTCTTGAAATCAGCTCTCCAACTGTCCTCGTAGATAGAGCGACTGCTTCATTTTCAAGATGCTGTTCGACACGCCCACTTGTGAAATATTTTTTGATTCCCTCCACGCTCACCCCCACCGCCCCCGTCTTTGTCTTCAATAACAACCTTATTCCTGTCCCCTGTGAACCCTGACGGCTTGTGTATGAGGATATTTTCTTCTTTCTTAGGGACATATGTGGTGATGGGGGTGTTGTTGTTATAGGTGAGTGAAACTTTTGAGCACCTTAAAAATATGTGCTTTTTGAGAGGAATTTTCAGTAAATTTGCATGTATCAATATAGATACATGAAAGGAATCGAGATGATCCGCCCACGTAAAACCAATGATCCCGAATTTCGCCTAATGGCAGTCAAAATGGTCATCGATAACAATCAACAAATCGCCTCAGTGGCTCGGGAACTTGGAATTAATGAAAACACGCTTGGACGCTGGGTATTGCGCTACCGTATCATGCGTGAGCGCAATAAAGACCCCAAATTGGATTCTCTCTTCGCTTTAAATCAGCAGACTCCCCCTCCTGCGCATTGGATAGATCAAACGCTGCCATGGGTTGAAGATAGGGGTGAATCTCAGATTTCAAAGGAATCGCAAAAATTTTCAATGCCGACCGAGCTCGAGTTGCTGCAACAGGAAAACCGCATCCTTCGAGAGCGAAATAAAACCCTGTTGAAACTTCTTGTCCAAGACTGACAATAGGAATCGCCCCTTCTTTACCTCACTATAGAGTGCCCTGCAGAAATCGCTAGGGGCGGTCTATGCAAGACTTACCGATTGTGATTTTCAGGCGGGGTGAAGCCCTGGGGGTTGGTGCGGATGCTGGAGCGTCCCCCAGACCACTGCAATGGCTCAAAATCCAAGCTTTGCGGGGTTCGCTCAAGCAGAGTAGAGGGCGCTGTCTTCAAGGCCTTTGCAATATCAACGAGATGTTCAATAGTCAGGCTTGTTCTACCCCATTCAATACGAACAATAGTGTTTCTGCTGATCCCTGTCTTTTCTGCGAAATCTTCCTGAGAGAGTTGGGCTGCCAGTCGTAGTTCGCGGATGTTTGCGCCGATAGTTCGTCGAATTTCATCCCAGTGTGCTGGTTCGTCTATTTTAGGTGCCATCATGCTCAGTAAGCTCGATGACAAATAGTTTGGCTATACTAAGTTTGGTACATGCAAAATTGTTCTTTATCCCTCACCCACCCCACCTACACACTAGGGAAACTCATGAAACTTACACACACGCTCCTTATCACCAGCATGATTCTCACCCTCACCGCATGCTCTACCCCTCAAAACCCACAGCAACCCGAAAACACCACGAGCTCCACTACCGCAACACAAACAGCCAGCACCCCTGAGCATTTCGCCAAAACTCCCGTCTACGTCCTGGATCAGCAACTTCTGCAAGGCGAAAACACAACCACCACCTTCAACACCGAAGGTAGCCAAATGCTTCAAACCAACGACACCTCCGTCCTCTTGGCCAACCTTGCCCACCAAACCACCAACGCCTTCATCGTTCAGGACTATAACGAAATATCCTCCATCAGCGCAGGCTTCACCCCAGATGATCAACACGCACTGATTGCAGTAGCAGGACAAAAAACTGGCGATGGAGCGTCCAACGATCAACACACTTGGACGCTTTATACCGTCACAGAAGATGGACTCACAAAACTCGCAGAAAACCCTCTGACAAGCCAATACAGCACGGTCTTCTTTACGCCTACTGGAATCATCAACGTCAAAAATAACGAAAATGATCAGCACTATTTCTCCGTCACGACAGATCAGAAACTCAAAGAAATCGCTACATCGCCCCAGACTTTTACAGGATGCGGCTCAGGTGAATGCGACCTCACCCCCGTTCCCATTGCCCAAACAGCTACCGGAGTGGTGAGCACTTTTAGCGAGAATCCCCTTGCTTCTACCCGAAAAACCTGCCTCCCAGGACAAGAAACAGACACCAAACCTCGCCAAGGCTGCCTCGAAGGATTCAAAACTGACTCTTGGTCCTCAAACGATCCTAAAATCGCCCCGGACGGAGCTAACCCCAACAAGGCCTCAGTTGTAGCAATCAACGACACCCATCTACTAGGTGCTTGGAAGTCTGAAGATGGAGAAGAATACATCTTCCGCACCATCGATTTGAAGTCCCCTCACGGAAATGAACCCAGTTATACCGGTCAAAATACTTCAGCCGGGTACGGAGAAAATTCCCCAGAAAAACTTAAGCACTCGCCCAATAATCAGTACGTAGCGTCCATAACAGCTATCGCTTCAACCCGAGGCCCACAAGGATTCCTATTCGATGGGGAAAACAACACTAAAGCCGTCGCCATCGAGTCGACAGATAACAATGGCACCGGTTATGGGCACGTGCATTCCGATGATGGCTCTGAGCTACCCGTTACTGTTCACCCAGATGGCACCTCCCAATCTCTAGAACCTCAAACAGTGATTCCTACTGGGATCTTTGAAAAAGATGGCAAGCAGTACGGTGTTTTCCACGAAGAACACGACGGTATGCATTCAGTATTTGTTGCTGAATACCGGCAGTAACTACCGCTTAGAACACGCAAGAGGAGTAATGCAATGAAAGCTAGTGATTACCTCATCGGTACCGCGGTTGCTGGAGCTGCCGCGCACGGTGCGCGACAGGGATCTCGTTTTTACGAACCCATGATGCATTGGATTGATTACATCAGACCCCGAGACCGTCACAACTTCATCAATGGTTATCCGTTAGAGGTAGTAGCCGCTCCACCTGCACCAGCTGCCCATCCACCCCAGACTAAAAGTTTGATGTGGGTAATCCCCGGAGTATTACTGTGGCTTATAGGGGCACTACTGGTGGGGATTTTTGCAGTCATTGGTCAAGAAGTGGGTAGCAGTAGCGAATATGCGACTACTGCTAATGCAACCCCTGGGTTCGTGATGTTTATGGTTGCGTTTTTTCTCGCATCGGCAGTCCTTGTTCCGCTAGGGATCGGTTTATCGATAATTATGAGAGCTTTCAAATTCCGTCGGGATGCCACTGTGAAAGTTCAGTATGATGCTTCGGTTCAGTGGTATTCGCTGTGGGAACAGCGGGAGAAAGCTCGGCGCATGTTGGAACAAGGTCAAATCCCGGTGGATTATTGTGAATTTTTGGGATTAGATCCCCAGCATTTCATGAACTGATAAAACAAGAATCTTTGATGGTGTGTATCTCCGAGATACGCACCATTTTTCCATTGGATGTTCTTTATAAAATCACCCGGTTATCTGAGGGGAGGTAAATTCAACTTTGATGAACTAATACCCCATAACTGTGGTTACTACCTTGCTGGGAATTGGTCTCTGAGTTTTCTCAAATCCTGCACAAAGGGCTGGAACTCTCTAGTAGTCATGGGTAGTTCGTAGTAGCCTTCGGTGCTTTTGATAAGCATGGCTCGGCATGGCATTGTTTCTGTGTCGTAGTTGAGGGCTGTGTTTGCTCCTTCTACGATGTGTGATCCGACTGTTTCGTTTTCGCAGAAGTACCAGACGGCTACGACGTTTGGGTTGTCGCGGTATGCTTCGATTTTGTCTGCGTATTCTTTTGGTTTTCGGTTTTTCTTTCGTTCGCATTCGACGGCGATGAAGTGTTTTCCGTCTGGTGCGGGGATCACTAAATCGGGTTCTTTGCCGACGGTGTTTCCACTGGATGAGGTGTAGGTGCTTTTGAAGTTTTCTTCGATGCGGTTTCCATTTTTATCGATGCCTGATGTGAACTCTCGTTCTGAGTAGACTTTGATGCCTAGTGCCTCGATAGAAATACCAACGCTTGCAGCCATGAACGCGTGGGCCGCGAACATCGGGTTAATGGTAGAACGGATATCCCATCCCAAGTTAAACATGTTTGCCCCGTAGCGGGTGCAATAATGTGAACTTCCTACCCCCGCAGATGAACCTAATTCAGGGTTCAAGCTTACTGTTCCTATAGCAGGTCCGAGACCGATATAATTGTTCGCTTCAATGTTTCGGAGGGTTTGTAAACGTCTGCGAATTCCTCTGTCGAGAGAAGCTATTTTCTTGTGAGCTTCTTCGGTGTCTTTGAGGGAGTTCTTTCCCCCGATCCAATATTTGCGGTCCAGTTCCGCACGTACGAGGATGCTGACGGGGAGCGTATACCATCGGGCGAGATTTCGTGTTCGTTCGATGTCTTTTGCCGTGAACATGACGCCTTGGCTTTTACCGTTGCGTTTTGTTTTTCGGATTCCTGTTTCTGATGCCCCCATGCATAATTCCTTTCAAATAGGGGTAACCATGGCGGAGATCAACCCTGGAATTAGGCATGGTTTTTCACCATGGTTTGTAACCCTATTTCTGGGGTTGGTTTTTACCATGGTTTTAACTCTGATAGTTATTTTACTAGCTTTTTGCGGGTTTTAGTTAGGGGACAGCAAGGAATTTTGAGACTAATAAAGCCCTCCCAATGTGTCACCAAAGCTTATGAATCTTTGCCTTCATCGGTAGCGTCCTTTCCACACCCCTTTTTTATCCCTGCTTCTTCTCTCATCTCTATAGGGAAGTGTCTCTCTTCGGGTTTGGTGGGGTACCTCTTTCTATTGACGAGGGTGATGCGTGATGTGCAAGTTGAGGGGTGCGAGTGCTGAGGTTCTGGTCGATGTGTGTTGGTGGTGAGCCGGTTGTTGATTACAGGTGTAGTTGATCTGTGCTGGGGTTTCTGGGTGTGGTGACTTCCGGTTAGTAGCTTCCTGGGGGGGTCTTCCTCCTTGCGCTGGGTCTTGACGGGCGGGCGGGTGTTGCTCATGTAGGTCAGGGATGTTGGGTCGGGTTCGGGGCGAATGGGTGTCTGGGGTGTGTTTGGTGTGGTGCGCTGGCTGGGTTGGGTGCGTGGTTGTGGCTGCGGTTTCGTCTGGTGGGTGCTTGGTGGGGGTCGTGTACGTGTGTGGTGGGTTTTTGGGGGTTTGCCCAGTTTCGGCGTTTTTGGGTGGGGTACCCCTGTCGTAGTCCTGGGGTGGTGTTGTCCTATGCGGGGTAGGGTCACCCGGCGCGGTGCGAGGTAGTGATACCCGATGAGGCTATGGGTGCTGCTACGCCAAACCAACCCCACCACCAACAGGAGCCAGGCGAATGCAACCATAGCCCACACATGCGCACAAGGTGCCCCAAGTATTCATCGCTAACCCGTGGGCGCATAGTTTTCCCTACTCCCCCGTGCGCAGGAGAACAGACCCCAGCAAGTAAGACCCACCGATGGGTGCCCCTGCCGCCTCCCCCCCCCCGGTGGCGCGCAGATAGAACATGCTACCAACAACAAGAGCCCGACTACCTGCTCACCGGCAGAAACCAAAACGCAGGCAAGAACACCTACCACGGGCGGGAGGGGTGCAGGGGGGGGGTAGAGTCCCCCTCATCTGCAACTACCCCACACCCCCACCAAAAGAAAACAAAGCACCCACCGAACACCAAGCACCCACCGAACACCAAGCACACAAAGAAAACACAGCACACCCAGGAAGCAAAGAGAACAAAGGACACCCAGGAAGCAAAGAGAACAAAGGACACCCAGGAAGCAAAGAGAACAAAGGACACCCAGGAAATACCCCCACAACCAGGCACCCCAGCGCCGACCCCTAAGAAAAAAGCACACAAGACGCCCCCGCATCAACAACACCCCCAGGGGGAATGAAGACAGTACACTGGTCACCGCCGACCAGTACCCAAGCGATGAGACCCCGACGCCACGGGGTCTCAAACTCTACCCGGCCCGTTGCACCTTAAAAATGTTGGGCTGGCTCGTCTGCGCTAGGGTTGGGCTCCACTCCTCACACACCCTAGACACAACCCATGATTCCAAAGTCACCGACAACTCCCCTATTCAATGGAAGCCTCATGGTTCTTCTCACTAGAAGCTAAAAACCCTCCTGAAATCAGTGCCCCCCCCCTACAGTGGCACCATAGGAGGCCTAAAGGACAGTAGCGACAAGGCCAAAAAGAATTCGACAGCAAATTTTCTACACGTTCGAGGGCGCAAACACCGAGGTGAGGTCATATCTTGTAATGGCGCTTGTCGAATCCGTGATCGTAGCGTAAAAAAGGGATGCTGGTGACCCTGTCTAAAATAACTCAGGTAGCAACTGTCAGCGCCTTGAGTAGGAATCAATGACCCTATTCGATACCTCCGACGGTATAGACCATCTTTGGGCCTGACCAGAACTGAAACTTACCGAACCCAAACTCCAGTTGTTGACCGCGACGGTCGTTGATTTTCGTTTCGAGACTTTGATGTTCTTCACCCGATACTCGGGCGTTATATTCAAGGGTGCCGCAGTCAGAGGTATAGATGGAGAGTTGGGTGGAAGTCGTGACTGTTCGTGTTTCTCGCGCTGTAGCCTCGGTGACGGTGCATGAGCGCATGGTGTAGTGGGTGGAGTTGTAGTAGGCAAGGGCTGGGTAGCTGAGCATGAATAAGACACCAGCAAGAATCGCAAGGGCATACGATAACTTTGAGAACTTCCTTAACCATCCACAGTTCTTTACTTCGCGACCTGCTAAGCATCCTGCATCGTCCTCTCAAGTAATAGATAAAAACCTCAGAAGTTATCCCTTTATCTGGTAGCTAGCCCAGGAGTAGCACCAACTCTTTACTACTTGAGCAGACCCTTGAGAAGAACAGCAAAAAAAGGGGAGTTCCTATCCCGCCCGGCAGAAAATCCCCTCTTCTCACGTGGTGTCTGAACAGTCAGTGCTCTAGCGCATCCGCGTGTTGGCTCTTGCTGCTTTCATCTCTTT
This sequence comes from Rothia terrae, assembly GCF_014705925.2. Lineage (NCBI taxonomy): Bacteria > Bacillati > Actinomycetota > Actinomycetes > Micrococcales > Micrococcaceae > Rothia > Rothia terrae. The sequence goes on along the minus strand of NZ_CP062960.1, from coordinate 13,423 downwards.
CATCTTATTACCACCAATAGAGGCATAAGACAGCAAAGCCACTAGGGCGTAGGTCTGGATGGAGGGCACGATAATTAGCGAGATCAGGAAGTATCCTGCCACCACAATCATCAACCCGAGAATGAGATAGAGGGCTAAAAATACCCAGGGATTACGGATGCTACACGCTAGGGCGTTGACCAGGGGGATGTTGATGGCTGCGATGAGTAGTCCGATGAGCATGGGTTTCCTTGAGGGTATTAGGTATTTTATTGGACGGGCTCCAATGAGCTCACGCCATAAGCTCCCGGGCGGTCGGCATCAAACTGAATGTACTTCAAGATGAATTCGAACTTCTCACCCTGATGCGCGTTGAGTACTTCGGCGAGTTTAGCCATATTCACCCCATCTGGGTACTTCATTTTAGTGATGATAATTTTTCCGCAGTCACTGGTTTCTACCTCTACAGAGGCAGTGGGTGCTCCTGCGTTGTAGTCTTGGATGTGCTCAGCGCTGGTGACAGTGCATACCCTAGACTCCCCTTGCATGAGAGTATTTATTGTGTAACTAATTCCTAGCCACAGGAAAAGTGCGCCACCTAGGACTGCAAAGACTATGGTTGATTTGGATTCTTTTGTTTTCATGGTTCTTTTCCGATTATTTAGGCAAATTCAGATCTATCTAATACATCAAAAAAGCTCTATGGAGCTTTAGGATATACAGAGGCTTATTCAAAAGTAGGAACACACCCACACCCCACCAACTAGACAACGGCCCCACCAGCGGCAAAAATAAGAGGATTAAATCACTACAAATAACCTCAAGCCATACCGGAAGAACCGTTGCTCCACCAGCGTACAACAGGGCTCACACCTCAGCAATTCACCACGCTACTGACAGCCCTCACCTCTCATATCACCTGGGCAAAACCAGGCGGAAGACCACCAGCACTAACCCTGGCCCAGGCCCTTAAAGTCACCCTTTTCTACCACCGACACAACCTCACCGAAGAACTCCTGGCAGAAATCTTCAACACCTCCCAGCCCACCATCTCACGGACCCTCAACACCGTTGAAAAAGCACTTGAGAAAGCCCTCAGGCCGCTAGAACAGTCTATAGAAAACAGCCTGAAAATCCCTGGTTCACTGGTGATCGACGGCACCCTAATTCCCACCTGGAACTGGCGTTCACTAGGAAAAACAAACTTTTCTGGTAAGCATAAACGAGCCGGTTTCAACCATCAAGTGATTTGCACCCTGGGCGGGAAACTACTGGCCATCACTGACCCGGTCCCTGGCGCTAGGCATGATGCCTATGCCTTCAAGCATCATGGCTTGGAAAGATATCTTGATGAGAGCACTTTGGCTGATAAGGGTTACATCGGGTTGGGGCTGGCCACCCCAGTAAGACGCAGCAAAGCCCGCAGGATGCCTGCAGATGTGAAGGTGGTGAACAGGTTCATTAATTCACGCCGATCGGTGGTGGAGCGGGTTATCGCGCAGGTCAAGACGTGGCGGGTTTTGCATACAGGTTTCCGGCGGCCGCTGAGCGTGTATGGGCGGGTGTTTGCGGTGGTTCGGGGGTTGGTGTTTTATGCGGCTGGGAGGACTTTTGAATAAGCCTCACAAGTTTATTGATTGATTTTCCGATTCCTTTTGCAGTGCCTTTCTCAAGAGAAGAAACTCCCTTATCGTTAGCTTGAGCTAAATCCCATTCATTGGGTGATGTACGCGAAGCATAGTTCACTACGCCGGAGGTGTAGTCTTTTACACGGTCAATACCGAAGTCTAAGACCTTATTTTTTGCTTTGAAGGTTACCGGGCTCAGTGCCCCGGTCGTGCTACCACCAGCAAAAGAACTCGCCACACCAGCAACACTATGATCCCCCGGAGCACTCAAATACGCATACTCGTTCTGAGGGTTTTCGGATGCGAAGGATGCGCAAGTGGTGACGTTGGTTGGAGCGGTTCAGAGAAAACAAGGACGCTGATTTCTTACCTGACATGCAGTCAAGTAAGAAACCAGCGTCCTGCACCTTTAACCAGTAACCTCTAGCCCGTTTGAGGCTACCTTAAGGAAGCCTGACTCTATTCGGTCGGTCCTGAATAGGAGAACACCTCACGAGCCCCTGACTTCACATCAACCTGGGACTCACCCATCATGAACTCATATTTCTTACCCTTTTGAATCTCATTGATCATGCTTTGATAGTCATCATCGGTGGAGATGGGCAGAAGGAGGGTTCTGCATTCTTGGGTGTCAAAGGCGATGTAGTCTTTGCTGGAGCTGTAGCTTTTACCTGCGCCGCTGCTGGTGTATTGTTCAGCGTTGGTGACGGTGCAGGTAATGGGGACTTGGTTGTCTTGATCCGTGACGTTGGACTGCCAAGAGAGATACCCCATGAACGCCACTGGGCTCATCAAAATAAGCATTCCAATAATAAACCGTGGCCAGGAGAACTTCTTCTCTTTCTTGACGGGCTCATTATGGATTTTTTCATTATTTCTGTTGGTCATCTGACAACTCCTCTGCTGCTACACCGTTCGCGCTCACCGCAACACCACTTGCCCCACTTATTGTATCTCTCTGACTAGGAGAAACAGCCTGCGCACCACTCTGCAAAGGCTGCTCAAAAACAGGGGACTTCACCGGATCAGAGGTAAGACCTGAGCTAGCAGCACCCTTGAAGAACTCATCTCGCGCCCCTTCCCAAGTAACTTTGGACTGGTCTTCAGAAATGGCATAGTTACCAGCACCAAAGACACCACCAGATAGGGAATCGCCCACAGTAGTAGTAACGCGATTAGCTATAACTTCCTCTGATGTGACTCCAAAAGCTTTATTCAACCCTAGCCTAGTGCCGGCAGCGCCCACCGGAGTCAGCACACCCGTCGCCAAACCAGCAGCACCCTTACGCGCAATAGCCGCAGGGTCCTTAAACCCGTTCTCAAAAATTTCCATTCCAGCACCATTCACACCGTTAGAAACTGCTGAATCAAACATTCCAGAAGCTAATTTGCCGGCAGTTCCTTTAGCCGCGGTCTGAGCTGCTACTCTAGCGGAGGCCGTTTCTAAAGCAGGAGTGGCGATAGATTTAGTAATGAGTCCACCGACACCGGCACCGGCACCACCGGCTAAACCACCCACACTGGATGCGTTTGCGACCTTCTTATAATCAATCTTGGACAAATCGCCCTTGCTGGCTATGGCTTGTGAACCGAATTCAACACCGCCAGAGACAGCGAATCCTATGACGATTCCTGCACTAATGGGGCCACCGAGCAGTAGACCTCCTGCAAGGACCGCTCCTGCTGCAAGGTATTGCCAGTTATTCTTGGTCCACTCAACAGCAGCACCAACACCGCTCTTGGTAGACTCCCACAACTGACCCGTGATTTCTTTGGTCTTATCCCACGCAGCTGAACTCAGTTCTTGAGTCCGCTCCCAAGCACCAGATGCCTTGTCTTTGAGATCATTCAAGGCATCTGCCCCGAACTTCTTGGCCTTATCTAAGAGACCACCGGTGATGTTCTTAGCGGTTGAGAGCCCTTGGGATGCTTTATTAGCGAAATCGGTGGCGGTGTCCATGACCCCTTGAACCTTACGGCCCAAAGCAGAGACCATCTCAAACCCAGGGGCATGCTTGGCGATAGCACCGAGCACACCACCGCCACGGCGGTTGGTGTGAGCAGCGTGTGTTTCTGCCTGGTACTTGTGCAGCTGGGCTGCTGTCATGGGCGATAGTCCCCAGGGGCCTACCTGGGATGCGGGGTCGTTACCAGCAAAGACGTAGACGTTGGTGGTGTTCGTTTTACCGGTAGCGGTTATGGGTAGAAAACAAGGACACTGGTTTCTTGTCTGACTGCGTGTCAGGTAGAAAACCAGCGTCCCTTACTTCGAACCCTTTACTTTAGAGTCGGTAACCATAACCTGTAAGAACAGTATCTCTAGTACCTGGCAACTGAAACGGTGGAAAAATCAGAGTGACCCTTTGGCCCTGATACTGATTAAGCTCATCAGCCATATCCTGGTAAGACTTTTTAGGCGTTACTGAGTGGTCTACATAGATGGTTCCACAGTCAGTGGTGTTGATTTTAAGTTCGGTTCCTGAGGTGGATATTCCTCCGGTACCGCTTGAGTCATTGAAGACTTCAGCTGATTCGATGGTGCATTGTCGATCTATAGGGTTTGCCTCTCGGTATTTGTTCATGAGGGGATACCCACCAAAAATAAGAAGAGCTACACAGAGTCCTATTATCGAAAAAATCTTCTGTTTCTTAGTCTGTTCAGCAGGCACTGTTTTCTTTTCCATAATTTTATTCACCACCAGGTCGAGGAGTTGCTGCACGAGCACCATCAGCATACCCCGTGCTAATCGCACCTGAACCGCCACTGACAGCTCCCTTGAAACCATCCTTAAGCGCATCTTCCCAGGTGAGGGCTTTTTCTTGAGGTGTCACAGCATAGTTACCCATGCCCATGCCGAAATCAGCAGCTCGGTCAATTCCGAAACCACTCACAGTGGTTAGTCCTTTATTCCACATCGTGGCATCAGCAGCTGCTGTACCTAATGCTTTTTGTCGTAGCGGTGTGACCCTCGGAGACACCACCCCAACCCCAAGACCCGAAACAGTAGCACGCGCATAACCACCCACCGTATGCTCCTTAAAATCACCTGCCGCATACGCCAAATTATTACTCGTAACATTCGAAGCAACACTTTGAACCGTCTGACCAGAAAGTGAACGGGCATACCCACCAGCATCCCCATAATGAGCTGCCGTTTGTGAGAACTTATCAGCACGAGCACTCAAAGTAGCAGCTTTTTGCCCAGCGTTCTGTGCACGCCAAGAATTCACATACTTCATGGGGTTAAAACGTGAAGCGCTGGAAGCTTTTTGGCTTAAAGTTGCTGCTTTTGTTCCTACACTTTCTGCTTTGAGGGCTGTGCGCGCGGCTCGTGAAGCATTGAAGGAAAGCACCTGCTTTACTGACGAGTGAAACAGCGGTGCCGCCGATGGCTCCTGAGATGCCACCGATGAGAGTGTCTTTGCCGACTTTGCCCCAGTCCACGGTTCCGTCTTGGTTTTTATTGGTGAGGATGGATAGACCTCCTGAGAGCGTTGCCCCTGAGATTGCTCCTGCGACAATGAGTCCTACGGGTCCGGTGGCAATGAGTGCGACACCGCCTGCAACGATACCGGCAGCGATAGCCACTTTTGCGATATCGTTTGCGTGTTCGTTGGCCCAGTTTTTAACGTTATTAACGGTGTCTTTGGCGATATGTTTCGCAGATTCGAAGGAAGCATGAGCGACGTTCTTGACAGTGTCCATGACCCCTTGAACCTTGCCACCCAAAGCAGAGACCAACTCAAACCCAGGAGCATGCTTGGCGATAGCACCGAGCACACCACCGCCACGGCGGTTGGTGTGAGCAGCGTGTGTTTCTGCTTGGTAGTGGTGCAGCTGGGCTGCTGTCATCGGGGACAGACCCCACGGATCCACCTGTCCTACCGGGTCATTACCAGCAAAAGCGTAGACATTGCCAGCCCAACCAGCACCGACCGGAGAAACCAACGGATCAGGGGACATAAACCCACGAGTGGTCGCATCATAAGCACGCACACCCAGAATCTCCAACCCGGCCACCTGTACAGATCCAGCACGGGTCAGGCCAAGACCAGGTACACCAGGGATACTGCCGGTGGTGAGGAGTCCTTGAGCATCAGAACTAACATCACTACCAACACCAGAACCCGTGGTGAACCCAGCCACGACCGGGGACAGGCCAAAAGGATCCACCCCGCGTCCACCCACAGCATCCAGGGACGCTAAAGCACCCAGCGACACAAGGGTGTTGTTCACACCCAACACGGTAGGGGTGAAAGCCACCGGATCCCAGGTCAGGGTGCACATCATGGTTGAGTGAGAGTCATCAGCTGAATCAGCACCTGTGCTACCGGTATCAGCTGTACTCGTTGCCACAGCAGCAACCTGACCCAACGCGTCATTCCACAGGTACACCGCGTCCCGGTCTTCACCGGTGATTTCAGCCAGTAGTCCTACCGGTGAATACGCATAGGTGCTCACCGCACCGGTGTGATCGGTGTGTTGTACTCTGCGTCCCAGCCCGTCATAGACATACTCACTGACACCAGTGTGTGAGTCTTGTAGGCGTACTAGTTGACCGGCTGCATCGTAGGTGTATTCACGTGTTACACCAGTAGTAGTTTCCTCACCGATGAGAAACCCAGCAGTGTCATAGGTGAAACGGTGCGTACCGTGATCAGTCATCACCGCGGTGAGTTGGTGTGCATCATCATAAGTCAACAGGCGCAGACCATCTGCGGTGTCATCAACACCGATCACCAGACCTTCAGCATTGTAGTAGGTGGTGACGGACTGTTGCTGACCATCTACGTGGCGGTGTTCGATAGTTGCCCACCCACCGTCAGTGACATAAGAAGCATCAGCCTCTTGCGCACCGCCGGTGGTAGTGCGCTCAATCAACTGGCCTAGGCGGTCGGTGGCCAGGGTGTGCACTACCGGGGTGCCGGTGTTCTCATCTGCCAGTGATGTTCCGGGTTGGGTGTAATCCAGTACGCGGGTGGTGCGGTTGTCTTGTTTTAAAGTGAAGGACGCTGGTGCTCTCACTTGGGTTGGGGTGTGAGGTACCAGCGTCCTTGGCAGGGAGAACCTAGCCCTTAGAGATCTACGCGTTCTGCGCGGGTGGAGTCAGAGCTGAGCTGTAATTTTCCGATGTGGAAAGTGAGGGCTTGGCCTTTGCGCTCGTTGATTTTGGTAGAGAGTTCTTCGAATGAGCTGACGTTCATGTTGTGTAGGCGGCTGATGTAGATCATGCCGCAGTCGGTGGTGTGGATGAAGACGCTTTCGTGTTTGGTGGCTGATTTTGGTCCGCCGGTGGATGAGTCGACTTGAGCTGATTGGATGGTACAGGTGCGGGTCTGGGCAGTTTTATCGTTGATGAATTGGGTGCCCACCGGAATCCAGATAAAAGCAGTAGCTCCTATTAGAAATAGAAGAATTAGGAACCACATATACAAAGGAATTTTCTGTTTCTGATCTTTTGAAGAGGATATACGCATAGATGAAGTTCTACTTTCTTATTATTAATTTCCAGTTAATACTATCGAGGTGGTCTGCCCCTTCCTTGAGAGGCGCGATACCTTGAACCGTGTTCTCAGCTCCCTTTACGGAGGAGTCCCCCAGATTATTTCTGCTAAGTGGGTTCCAGTCATTGTTTTCTGACATAGTATTTGCGTATCCTGCTGCGAAATTGCCAGGCATATCAATAGCGGCTTTACCTGTCCATGCCAATGCTTTTTGCCCAGTTCCTTGGGCAATGAATTTATCAACACTTACTTTTTTGAGTGGGTCTGCAATCATTCCTGGACCAACACTCGTGATTGCGCCCATCGTTCCATGACGCACATAATCCAACACCGACTGATCCTTATCATCAGTGGCATACCCCAACACATTCGATGAAGAACCCTGAACCGCGTCATACCCTGCCAAACGAGTACCAAAAACCCTGACCCCCTGAGCAGAAATTTTCTCACCAGCAGTAACAACCTTGCTACCGACACGAGAAGTCATGCCACCACCGGCACTCATCACCCGTCCAGCAACGCTCACAGTATTTCCAATACCGGTGCTTAGTGTTTTGATGGATGAGGCGATATTTGAGGTGACTGATCCTGCTTTCGAGAAGAAAGAACCCATTTTAAGGACATCATCACCGTGGCCGATAACGTTTTTGCCGATGCCCATAATGGCTGTTCCAGCTGATTTGGCGTATTTGAGGGCACCGAAACCTAGGGCGTTAGAGATACCACCGATAGCGGTTTCTTTGCCCAGTTCGTTCCAGTCGATGTTTGACCAGCCTTTGGTAAGTCCTTGGGAGACGAGGCTGATGCCACCGCCGAGTGCTGCGCCGCCGAGAATGGCTATAGAGAGACCACCGGTGAAGGGAGCTAGAGCTATGCCTGCTGCGATCACTGCTACGCCGGAGATGATTCCACCGTATTTGTTCCAGGTGTCTTTGGCCCAGTTGCCGGCTGTGGCTAGAGCCCCTTGATGTCCCTAGTTATAAGCCGCTAAATCAGCGTCGGTGGCAGGACGTAAACCCCAGGGGTCTACCTGGTTGATGGGGTTGTTACCGGCGTAGGAGTAGGGGTTTGACTCCCAGGTTGCACCGATTACAGGGGGTAGCGGGTCAGTGCTGAGGAAGGATGCGGTGTTTGGGTCGTAGGCGCGTGCGCCGGTGAGTTCGATGCCGGCGACTACGGGGATGCCGCCAGTGGAGAGAGTAAATCCTGTCAGAGCGTTTGGGATGTTCGGGGTAGCACCTGGTTGGGTGCTAGGGGTACCCGGAATGCCGAAAGGATTTTGATCAGAGGCCCCGCGGACTAAACGCCAAGAAGTAGCAGGTACTACACCGAGCGTATGCTCACCGGCAGTGACCAAGGTCGGCACATCAGCGGTGATGTCCCAGAACAGGGTAACCCCATCAATAGCGGTGATCTCACCGAGGGGATCGACGGTAATGGTGTGTGATGCTATTTTCTGACCGTCATGGTTGGTGAGTCCGACACTGTTGAGGTAACCGGTGGCACCGTAGGAGAACTCGCGTACCACCCCGCCACTGGATATTTCGCGTATGCGTCTACCGAGCCTGTCGGATTGTTAGAGGTTATTTGCATCATTTATGTAGTTCTCGTAAGGACACGAGATTATTAGCAACGGATGAGGCGAGATGAGTAGATTAAGGTTAGAAGAGGGATTTCATTCAGAAAGTCTCTTGTTTGATTCGACACCTGGCCGGAGGGTGATATGAGAACAGATAATATTATTTTCCTTATTGTGATGGGATGTATAACTGTTTTTCTCATATGGAAAGCTGTGCAGAATAAGAAAAAATACGGTACTATTACTCATCCGTTCCGCCATACGGAATACTATGATCCTACGCGTGACCCTACTAAAACTGATTATTATGCCAGGGTTGAGGAAACTGTTCGACAAAGAGAGTGGGCTCGTCAGCAGAAGAAAGCTGAAAAAGCGCGATCTAAAGGTAGAAAATAACTGTTATTTCAGTTGAGTTACTTTCTGAGTAGAACGCCCTAGGTAGGCAACTACCCCTGAGGAGCCGACCCATCGTTCTGCTTAACATCCTTCCAATACAGCAAAAGAGGGGAGTTCCTATCCCGCCTGGCAAGAACTCCCCTCTCCTTACTTGTTGTCTGAACAGTCGGTGCTTTAACGCATCCGCGTGCTCGCTCGGGTCGCTTTCATCTCTTTCATCTCTTTCATCTTATGACCACCAATAGAGGCATAAGACAGCAAAGCCACCAGCGCGTAGGTCTGGATAGAGGGCACGATAATTAGCGAAATCAGGAAGTATCCTGCCACCACGATGATCAACCCGAGAATGAGGTAGGTGGCTAAGAATGCCCAGGGGTTGCGGATGCTGCGCGCTAGAGTGTTGGCCAGGGGGATGTTGATGGTTGCGATGAGTAGGCCGGTGAGTAGTCCGATGAGCATGGGTTTCCTTGAAGGGGGTATTGGGTGTTTTATTGGACGGGTTCTAGCGAAGTAACTCCAATGGAGCCAAATACACCTTTTTGAAGTTGTAGAAAAATGCCAATGAACTCAAATTTCTCACCTCGATGGGCTTCGAGCACTTGAGTAAGCTTAGCCATATTAACTCCATCAGGAGTCTTCATTCTTGTAATAGAAATTTCTCCGCAGTCTGGAGTATTGATACGTATGTATTCTGTGGGTGCACCATTGCCAGCATCGTGCACCAATGTTGCATTTTCGATGGTGCAAACTTTGGTCTCCCCAGTCAAAACATTATTGGTTACTTCATAAGCACCTATTATTGCCATGAATAGGACGCTAAGCACTACTAATATAAGATTTCTTTTCTTGTGCATTTTTCCTTCACTCATACTTATGACCCAAAGGGAAGACGGGGGAACTTGTTAGAATTTTTTAAGGAAGTATTGGCTTCTTTGCCAATTCCCTTTGCGAATCCCTTTTCAACAGACGATAAGCCTTTGGCGTTAGCTTCCTCTAGTTTCCAATGATCGAGATTTGCTGAGGAATAGTTGATCACACCAGATACATAGTCCTTGGGCCTATCCAAAACAAAATCAACTGCTCTATTACCCGTCTTAGTCACCGGGCTCAGCGCCCCGGTCGTGCTACCACCAGCAAAAGAACTCACCACACCAGCAACACTATGATCCCCCGGAGCACGCAAATACGCATACTCATTCTGAATACCACCAGAAAGACCACCATTGAGTGCTTTACCCAACTTCTGATTCGCGAAATCACCAAAATACTTCACCTTCTCAAGATGAGTATCAGCAACCTTGAACAACTCATCACCGGCAGAAATCAGCTTATTGCCCTGCTGCGTCAGACCTTCTGCTTGACGCGCAAATTTGCCAGCATTTCTCATATCACTAGCCTTTGAGATAAAACGCCACCCGCTCTTATCAGCTGCCTTTTGCGCGAACTGTGCACCCTTAGCAGTAGCAACAGCTGCATCATCGAGCATGGAAGATCCCTGCAATGACTTTTGCAATCCACTAAAGAGAGCTTGAGAGCTTTTAGCAGAGTGAATAGCCATTCCTGCTTTACCGATACCCTTAACTAGCGCACCACCTGCACCACCGGCCACACCGCCGATGAGAGAATCGATGCCGACTTTGCCCCAGTTAACGGTGCCATCAGCGTTTTTACTGGTAAAGACGGAGAACCCTCCGGATAACAGGGCTCCACCGACTATGGCAGCTCCTAATGGTCCAAGAAGGGCGGTGGCGGTGATACCGGCAACAACCATACCTACGCCGACGAGGGTGGAGTGTTCATTGGCCCAGTCTTTAACATTATTGACGGTGTCCTTGGCGATATGTTTCGCAGACTCAAGCGAGGCATGAGCGACGTTCTTGACAGTGTCCATCACTCCCTGAACCTTGCCACCCAAAGCAGACACCAACTCAAACCCAGGGGCATGCTTAGCAATCGCACCCAACACACCCCCACCACGGCGGTTGGTGTGAGCAGCGTGTGTTTCTGCTTGGTAGTGGTGCAGCTGGGCTGCTGTCATGGGGGACAGACCCCACGGGTCTACCTGGCTCACGGGGTCGTTGCCAGCAAAAGCATACACATTGCCAGCCCACCCAGCACCGACCGGAGAAACCAACGGATCAGGGGACATAAACCCACGAGTGGTCGCATCATAGACACGAGCACCCAGAATCTCCAACCCGGCCACCTGCACAGATCCAGCACGGGTCAAACCAAGACCAGGTACACCAGGGATACTGCCGATGCCGGTGGTGAGGAGTCCTTGAGCATCAGCGCTAGCATCACTACCCGTGGCAGTGGCGAGTCCTGTGACGACCGGGGACAGGCCAAAAGGATCCACCCCGCGCCCACCCACAGCGTCCAGGGACGCTACAGTACTCAATGATACGGGGGTGTTGTTGACACCCAACACGGTAGGGGTGAAAGCCACCGGATCCCAGACCAGGGTGCACATCGTAGTGGGTGACCCAGCATCAGTACCGGTGCCACCGGTTGCCACAGCAGCAACCTCACCCAACGCGTCATTCCACAGGTACACCGCGTCCCGGTCTTCACCGGTGATTTCAGCCAATAGCCCTACCGATGAATACGCATAGGTGCTCACCGCACCGGTGGGATCGGTATGTTGTACTCTGCGGCCGAGCCCGTCATAGACATACTCACTGACACCAGTGTGTGAGTCTTGCAGGCGTACTAGTTGACCGGCATCATCGTAGGTGTATTCACGTGTTACACCAGTAGTAGTTTCCTCACCGATCAGGAACCCAGCAGTGTCATAGGTGAAACGGTGCGTACCGTGATCAGTCATCACCGCGGTGAGTTGGTGTGCATCATCATAAGTCAACAGGCGCAGACCATCTACGGTGTCATCAACACCGATCACCAGACCTTCAGCATTGTAGTAGGTAGTGACGGGCTGCTGCTGACCATCTACGTGGCGGTGTTCGATAGTTGCCCACCCACCGTCAGTGACATAAGAAGCATCAGCCTCTTGCGCACCGCCGGTGGTGCCTGCTTCAACAATGGTGGGCACGGTGTTGAAGGCACGCAGTACCGCCCCGGTGTGATCGGTGATGTGAGTCAGGTGCGCATCTTGGTCGTAGTGGTAGGTCAGGGACTCAAACACTGAGGTGTCTGACTGGCTCTGACCCTTTTCCCCAACGGCGTTATCAGCACTGTGGGTGCGCATGAGCGTGGTGAGTAAACCGGTGCCCTCATCGTAGGTGTAGTCAGTGGCTTGACCGTTGACTACCATGTGTGAGCGTGCTCCGTCAGGGGTGTAGGTGATACGTACCTGTTGGTCGGTGATAGTAGCACCAGCTGCATCTTTTCTAGTAGTGGTACGCTCAATCAGCTGACCCAGGCGGTCGGTGGCCAGGGTGTGCACTACCGGGGTGCCGGTGTTCTCATCTGCCAGTGATGTTCCGGGTTGGGTGTAATCCAGTACACAGGTGGTGCGAGCACGTACATCTCGTTCTACACGTGAGACCAACTGTTGGTTGAACCGGGTGGTTGCTAGTAATCCACCGGCATCGTAGGTGTAAGCCAGCTCATCCCCGTCAGGGTTTGTGGTCGAAAGTAACCGACCAGCGGCGTCGTAGGTGCCTGTGGTGCGGCGGCCTAGTGGGTCTACTGTGGTTACTAGTTGACCGGCAGCGTCGTATTCGTAGGAGGTCACCGCCCCGTTGGGTGCGGTGAGGGTAGCAACCTGACCGTTAGGGGTGTAGGTGTAGCGTGTTTTACCGCCCAACCCATTGGTGGCACACACCAGTTGACCAGCTTGGTCATAGGAGAATCGACGCGTACCGAATTGTTGATCCACGGCGAATGTCAACCGGCCGCATACATCATAGCCATAGCGCGCGGTACCAGTATTAGTGCGCTGGGAGATAATGCGCGATGCCTTATCGTAGGTGATTTCCTCGCGCACCCCGGCAGTAGTAGAACGCGTGATAACGCGCGAATCAGCGTCATACTCTAAGGTCGTCACCACCCCGGTAGGCTCGGTCATGGTTAAAGGACGACCGCACTCATCGTAGGTGAAAGTGGTTGTGCGACCTTCAGGGGTAGTGATAGCGGTAATTTCGCCGCGGGCATCACGGGTAATAGTGGTCAGATGCCCCTCAGCATCCAAAATTTCCACGATATTACCAGCGGCATCGTGGGTGTAAACCTCTTCAGAACCGTCAGCGCCAGTTGCCTTAGTGGGTCTACCGTAAGCGTCGAAAGTGGTGGTGTGAGTGCCGAATGCATCGGTAATCTGGTGAATACCTGAGCGGCGCTCAGTTTTCGCGGTGGTCCTCACGCCGGTGGGATC